>JALVBM010000278.1 GCA_027010665.1 Chromatiales bacterium | reverse complement strand
GCCGAAGCGGGCATCGAGGTGCGGCTGTGACGGCCATGATGAACTGTGCTGCAAGGAACACGGAGGGCACGGAGACGCGGAGAACACGGAGTGATTGTGTTTCGGATATGGCGGGAAACGGCAGTTCCCGTAATGGCCCTGTTGCACTCATGACACCCAAAACCTACGTGCCCTCCGTGTCTCCGTGCCCTCCGTGTTCTTTCCAGAGGAGCCCGTCATGAGCGAAAACTGGCTCGACGAGATCAAGTGGACCGAGGATGGCCTCGTGCCCGTCATCGCCCAGGAGGCGGCCAGCGGGCAGGTGCTGATGCTGGCCTGGATGAACCGCGAGGCGCTGGCGCTGACGGTGCAGGAAGGGCGGGCCATCTACTGGTCCCGCTCGCGACAGAAGCTGTGGCGCAAGGGCGAGGAGTCGGGGCACGTGCAGTTGGTGAAGGACATCCGCCTCGACTGCGACAACGATGTGATACTGTTGCAGGTGGAACAGCAGGGCGGCATCGCCTGCCACACCGGCCGCCACCACTGCTTCTACAAGCAACTGCAGGGCGACCGCTGGGTCGCCGTCGAGCCGGTCCTGCGCGATCCCGACGAAATCTACAAGTGACCGGGCTCGGTGGAAGGAACGCGGAGGGCACGGAGAGCACGGAGTTTTTGTTTTGGAGACATTGTGATGAGACGGGAAGATGGGTCGGATAAAGTGCCGCACGCGAGGCGTAAATGCATGAACGCTTCAATATTCGTCTCCGTGCCCTCCGTGTCTCCGTGCCCTCCGTGTTTCCATGTGCGAGTCCCGAATCGGCGTTCGGGGGCAGAGGCATGAGCGAAATTCTCAATGAGTTGGCTGCCGTGCTCGAGGATCGCAAGGGCGCCGATCCGGACAGTTCCTACGTGGCCAGCCTTTATGCCAAGGGGCTGGATGCGATTCTGAAGAAAATCGGCGAGGAGGCCACCGAGACGGTGATGGCGGCCAAGGACGGGGCGTCGGAGAAGATCGTCTACGAGGTGGCCGATCTGTGGTTTCATACCCTGGTGCTGCTGGCGCACGCGGGGCTGGGGCCCGATGCGGTGCTGGCCGAGCTGCAGCGCCGTTTCGGGCTGTCGGGGCTGGAGGAGAAGGCGCAACGGAGGGAGTCATGAGCGATTGCCTGTTCTGCCGCATCGCCGCCGGCGAGATTCCGGCGGACATCGTCTACCAGGACGAGAAGGTGGTGGCCTTCCGGGACATCAATCCCAAGGCCGAGGTGCACCTGCTGCTGATTCCGCGCGAACACGTGGACAGCCTGAACGCGGTCACGCCGGCGCACGACGAACTGCTCGGTTACATGCTGCGCCTGACGGCGAAGCTGGCCCGGGAACAGGGCCTGGCGGATGGCTACCGCACCATCATCAACACCGGGCCCGGTGGCGGGCAGGTGATTTTTCACCTGCACCTGCATCTGCTCGGCGGCAAGGGGCTGCCGGGCTTCGAATGAACATCGAACGAACATAACGCGAGAGGAGAAAGAACATGGGTGGTATCAGCATCTGGCAGTTGTTGATCATTCTGGTGATCGTGTTGCTGCTGTTCGGCGCCAAGCGCCTGCGCAACGTGGGTTCCGACCTGGGCGCCGCCGTCAAGGGCTTCAAGAAGGCCGTCAAGGAGGAGGAAGAGGCCGAACCCGAGAAGCTGGAGAAGGCCGAGAAGGTCATCGAGGGCGAGGCCCAGGTCAAGCAGGAAGAAAAGTCCTGAGTCCGTTCCGGACGACGCTCTTTTCCCTCTGATCCGCAACCGACTCCACACGGACCCAAGGCATGTTTGATGTCGGCTTCTGGGAAATGATCCTGATCGCCGTGGTGGCGCTGCTGGTCATCGGGCCGGAGCGCCTGCCGGAGGTGGCGCGCAAGACCGGCATGTGGGTCGGGCGCATGCGGCGCTTCGTTACCAATGTGAAGGCCGACATCGATCGCGAGCTGCGCCAGGAGGAGCTGCGCAAGGCGCTCGAGCGCAATGCCGGGCTCGACGAGATCAAACAGATCATGAACACCGATGCCTTCACCCTCGAGGAAGAGACGCCGCGGCCAGAAACGGCTGGGCAGACCGCACCGGGCGAACCGGTTGCCAGTGAACCGGCTGCGGCGGCCGATACGGACGACACCGACGACGAGGAAGAGGGTTTCGACAACGACTCGGGCCACGCGGATCTGGCCGAGGAACCCTTCTTGCCGAGTGAACCGCTGGCGGAACCGGTGCCGGCCGAACCCGCATCCGTGGCCGAAGCCGGCGAAACCGAACCCCCCGTGAAGGACGATGAGCGAAAACCGTCCTGATCCCGACAAGCTGACCCCGGAAGCCGATCAGGAACAGCCGTTTCTCGCTCACCTGATCGAGCTGCGCGATCGCCTGTTGCGGGCGGTGGTCGTGGTGCTGGTGATCTTCCTCGGCCTGTTTTCCTTCGCCAACGACATCTACCATGTCCTGGCCGCGCCCCTGCTGGCCAAGCTGCCGGAAGGGCAGAGCATGATCGCCACCGGGGTGATCTCGCCCTTCCTCACGCCCTTCAAGCTGGCTCTGGTGGCGTCCATCTTCCTGGCCATGCCCTTCATTCTCTACCAGATCTGGGCGTTCATCGCGCCGGGGCTCTACAGGCACGAAAAACGCATCGCCTTCCCGCTGCTGGTCTCGAGCGTGATCCTGTTCTATCTGGGCATGGTCTTCGCCTATTACGTGGTCTTCCCGCTGGTATTCGGCTTCATGGCCACCACCACCCCCGAGGGCGTGGAACTGACGCCCGACATCAGCCAGTACCTGGACTTCGCCCTCAAGCTGTTCTTCGCCTTCGGCATCGCCTTCGAGGTGCCCATCGCCACCATTCTGCTGGTGCTGGCCGGGGTGACCACGCCCGAGAGCCTGACCGCCAAGCGACCCTATATCATCGTCGCCGCCTTCGTGGTGGGCATGCTGCTGACGCCGCCCGATGTCATCTCCCAGACCCTGCTGGCGGTGCCCATGTGGCTGCTGTTCGAAATCGGGGTGTTCTTCTCCCGCGTGCTGCTGCGCCGCCGCGAGCAGGACGCGGCCGAGCGGGATCTGACCGAGGCAGAGATGGAGGACGAACTGGATCGGGCCATTGCCGAGGAAGAGCGGCTGGATACGGTGAGCAAGCCGAAGGACTGAACGGCAGCCGCAAGGTGAGCGTGGAGCGCCGTGGACGGTTTCGTCCACGGCGCTTCCGTTTGGGCGTTCAGAAGCTGTGCTGCAGGGAAGCGAGGAACATGTTGCGGGTATAGTCGTAGTCGACGATGCCGGGCAGGGTGAGATTGGAGTCGTTGTTGGTGTAGACGTAACTGAAGACCAGATCGGTCTGCCGGCTCAGCGCCCGGGTCACTTCCGCCAGGGCCCGCCAGCGGTTGTCCTCGCGGCGGATGCGGATGGCGCCGCTGTTGTAGAGATTGTCTTCCGGGTACAGACTCAGGCGGTATTCACCGGCCAGGCGCATTTGCCAGGCGTCGGACAGCCGGTTTCGCCAGGTAAGGCGCAGCCGGTGGCGCTGTGGCGAGACGCTGTGAAACTCGGTTGCGGTTCGCAGGTCGTTGCGATCGTTGTCCTGAAACTGGTAATAGGCCCGCAGGGAACCGCGGCTGCCGGTGCGCCAGCGGGCACCGATGCGCAGGTCGTAGCTGCTGCCGGACAGATAGTCGTATCGATTGTCGATGGCATCGAGATTGCGCAGACGGAAGCGCATCTGCAACTGACTGCGTGGGGAGAGCCTGCGCTTGCCGCGCAGGACCAGGCTGGTGATCTGCAGGTAGTCGGCGAAGCCATAGCGGGAACGGGAGAAGCGCAGGCCACCCTCCGTGCGCCAGTTGCCGATGGGCAGGCTCTTGTACAGTCCGGCATTGAATTCCAGATAGTTGTAGTCGGAGAGGCTGGCATAGAAGTCGCCGAAGGCCCCGGCGCGCAGCAGGATGCCGTCTCGCAGGGTACCGCTCAGCACCCCGCGGGTGTGCGCGTAGAGTTCCAGAAAGCTGTCCGACTTGCCGGTGGGCACGGTGATCACGTCGCTGGTCAGGGTGATGTTGTCGTCGTAGCCGAGGCCGGCATAGGCGAAGCTGCGCCAGCGCTTGCGGGGCTGGAGATCGGCCAGCCGGTCGTTGGCCAGGGAACGCAGCTTGGGATCGTCGGTGCCGTCGGCGGCCTTGCGGAACCAGTCGGCAGCGGCCTTCCTGTCCCCCTGCCGGAGCTTGACCAGGCCGAGGTTGTACCAGGCCAGGGGCGCAAGTTTCGGGAACCGGGTCGTTTCCAGAAAGGCCTTTTCCGCCTCGCGGTAGTGGCCGAGCCGGTAATGGGTCACGCCCAGGTTGTAGTAGATGGCTGCATTGCGCATGCCGGCGCGGCGGGCCTTTTCGAACCAGCCGAGGGCCTGTTCGTAACGCCCGGCCTTGAAGGCCTGCTGGCCCTTGCGGAAATCGTCCTCGGCGGACGCCAGGGCCGATCCGATGCCGGCGCCCAGCAGCAGGAGCGCCAGCGCTGCCCGATGAAATACCTGTTTCATGCAGGTTTCCTCCCGTGATTTTCCTGTCTGGTGAACCGATTCCGGACCCTGTCCGGTCTGGCTTGATTCAACCTGAAAATGGTCGCTGCCGTCTTCCCGGTTTCGGGAAAATTCGACGCTCGATGTCAGTCCGTGTCAGTTTTTCATTCGCTATAAAGCAGAACACCCCTGCCAGATCGCTCTGGCAGGGGGTGTCATGATACGACAGACGGGCCGGCCGGCCCGTGTCGGGGTCACGCTTCAGCTGTCGTCGCGGCTGTCGCTGGTGTTGTCGTGCATGTCGTCCTGGCTGTCCTGACGATCGTCTTCCATGTC
>JALVBM010000277.1 GCA_027010665.1 Chromatiales bacterium | reverse complement strand
GCTGTCGTCCTTGTGGTCGTCGTCCATGTCGTCGGTATCGTGGTCTTCCTTGCTGCGATCCTTGTCCTTGTTGTGCTCGTCGGCATCGTGACGGTGTTCTTCACCGACTTCCAGGTGGCGGGTCACGTCGGTAACCGTGTCCTGGTCGGGATCGATGACATCCATGGTGATGTCTTCGGGGGCGGCCGTGGCGGTGCCGGCGAGCAGCGATGAGAATACGATGGCGGAGAAAAGGGTCAGAGGCTTGTTCATGTCGGTACTCCTTGGCTTTGGGGGTGGTGCCGGTCAGACCGGCGTACGGGTTTCAAGGGAAAGGGCCTGATCGTCCCCGCGGGAAACCGCGCGGACGGGTATGCGGAAGATCTTTTCAACGCCCTGCACCTCGATGCGGGCGACCAGCTCACCGTGGGCGTCCCGCTCGGCAACCAGCGGGAGGGTCAGCAGGTTGCGCCCCGGCTCCAGCCGGTCCTGCCAGGCGATTTCCCGCTGTCCCGGGCGATTGGCCACGCTGACGCCGGGCGGCAGCTCCAGGCGGAAACGCACCTGTTCGTAGCGTTCCTGCTCCGGTACGTTGAAGGCCAGGCTGATGGTGCGCGGCTCCTGGACCTGCAGGGTAATGGTCCGAATGTGGGGGGATTGACGTTCCTCGGCCGGCTGCCAGAAGCCCACGGCGGCCCACAGCGCGAGTCCGGCGGCTGCGGCGGTGCCGAATCCGGCAAGGAAGCCGCGGGTACGCTGATGATGCTTCTGTCGGGCCCGGTGCATGGCGCGGGCAGCAAAGCCCGGCGTCGGGCCGTCGACGGGGAGTTTGCGCAGGCGATGCTGCAGCTCGCGGCGCAGGTTCAGCTCTTCCCGGCAGTCCGTGCAGGTGTCCAGGTGGGCGTGCAGTTGTTCGCTGCGCGGCTGGTCGAGCAGATTGTCCAGATAGTCGTCGAGCAGGTTCTTGGCTTCGGTGCAGTGCATGATTTCTCTCCTCTTACCCGTTTACACGACGCCGGGCGGTAAAAGGTTCCATGTCGTGTTCACGCAGGAGTTCCCGCAGCCGGGCGCGGGCCCGGTGCAGTCGTGATTTCAGGGTGCCGACGGGTTGTGCCAGGATCTGGCTGAGTTCGGGCAGCGTATAGCCTTCCACGTCGTGGAACAGGATCAGGCTGCGATGGGTCTCGCTGAGCTGGCCCAGGGCCTGCATCAGGATGCGATCGGCATCGTCGTAGGCTGTCTGGTCCTGGTCCTGGTCCGGCAGCCGGTCGAGCCGGGTCGCGTCTTCGTCCAGTTGCGAGAAGGGGGTCCGGTTGTGACTGCGCAGCGTGTCGATGTACAGGTTGTAGAGGCTGCGGGCCAGCCAGGGCCGCAGATCCGATATCTCCCGCAACTGCCGGCGCCGGTCGTAGAGCCGGGTCAGCAGTTCCTGCACCAGATCCTCGGCATCGTGCCGGTTGCCGGTGAAGCGGAAGGCCAGGCGATAGAGTCCGTCCACGTGAGGACCGATGCGCTGTTCGAAATCATCGGCATCGCGGCGGCGGAAGGGAATGAGGGTCGAGGCAGCCATACCGTTAAACACGCTCTCCGGGGAGAAAAGGTTCCCCATTATGGTCGAATCGGAGGGCAATGCCCGAAACCGTGCGACAATTCACACTTTCCGCCCGTTCCGGCGTCATGCCGGGCGAATCCTTGCGAATGGAGGTGATCTGATGCGCCGATTTTCTGTGTGGATCGGGTTGGGATGCCTGATTCCGTTGCTCGCGCTGGCCGCGACGCCGCGCGCCAATCGCCTGGCCGATCACCCCTCGCCCTATCTCGCCATGCACGGACAGGATCCGGTTCACTGGCAGACGTGGGGGCCGGCGGCCTGGGATGCGGCCCGGCGCGAGAACAAGCTGCTGTTCGTCTCCTCCGGCTATTACGCCTGCCACTGGTGTCACGTGATGCAGCGGGAGAGTTATCGCAATCCGGAAATCGCCCGCTTGTTGAACGAGAATTTCATCCCGGTGAAGGTGGACCGGGAACTGCAGCCGGCCCTGGATGCCCGGCTCATCGCCTTCGTGGAACGGCTGCAGGGTCAGGCCGGCTGGCCGCTGAACGTGTTCATCACCCCCGAGGGCTATCCGTTGGTGGGCACGGTCTATCTGCCTCCGGACCGCTTCGGCGAGCTGTTGCGGGAACTGGCGCGCCAGTGGCAGGAAAGCGGCGAGGAGATGGCGGCCCTGGCCCGCGCCGCGGGGCAGTCCATGGCCCCCGGTCCGCTGGCCCTGCCGGCGGCGCCACCACCGGATCTGGGCAAACGCTATGCGCATGGCCTGCGGAAACAGACCTGGGAGCTGGCCGACGAGATGGCCGGTGGCTTTGGCGAGCAGAGCAAGTTTCCCTCGGTGCCCCAGCTGCGGGTGTTGCTGGCGGAGCAGGTGCGCGCGCCGGACGAACGTCTGCGGCATTTTCTGCAACTGACCCTGGAACGCATGGCCAGCCAGGGCCTGCGGGATCACCTCGGCGGCGGCTTCTTCCGCTACACCGTCGATCCCCTTTGGCAGATACCCCACTTCGAGAAGATGCTCTACGACAACGCCCAGTTGGCCAGCCTCTATCTGCAGGCCGCAACGGTCCTGGATACACCGGCCCATGTGACGGTGGCGCGTGAAACGCTCGATTTCGTCCTGCGGGAGCTGGCGGTGGATGGCGGCGGCTACGCGGCCAGCCTGTCGGCCATCGATGCGGCGGGCGTGGAAGGCGGGTACTACCTGTGGCGGCCGGAAGAACTGGCGCGCTTGCTGACGCCGGACGAGCTGGCGGTGGTTCGGCGTCATTGGGGGTTGGAAGGGGCGCCCGAGCTGGAGGCCGGTTTTCATCTGCGCGTCGTCTCGCCGCTGGCGGAGGTGGCCCGGGAACTGAAGATGCCGTTGGCCACGGCCCGTCAGCGGCTGGCGTCGGCTCGCCGGAAACTGCTGGCCGCGCGGGCGCAGCGCAACCTGCCCCGGGACGACAAGGTCATCACCGCCTGGAATGGCCTTCTGCTCTCGGCCCTGGCGCGGGCGAGCCGCCTGCCCGATTCGCAGGCCTATCGGGAGGCCGGGCAGCGGCTGCACGATTTTCTGCTTGCCCGCCTGTGGCAGGATGGCCGGCTGGTGCGGGCCCGGGCCGGCGGCCGGATCGTGGGCGAGGCTGGCATCGAGGATTACGCCTATGCCGTCGACGGCCTGCGTGACTGGTACGCAGCCACCGGTGCCGAGGATGCCGGGAAGCGGATTCGCCCGCTTCTGGAACGGGCCTGGACGGATTTCTACGGCCCCGACGGCTGGCGACTGAGCCGGGAGAGCTGGCTGAAGTTCGGTGCGGGCGAGCCGGTGCTGTCCGACGACGTGATGCCGTCGCCTTCCGCACGGTTGCTGGCGGTCACGCTGTCGCTGGAGAAGGGCGGCGAGCGGGCCGCATTGGCACGACGCCTGCTGGCCGCCGGTCAGGACATTGTCGAGGAGGCGCCCTTCTGGTACGCGACCCACATCGATACGGTGCGTCGGTTTCTGCCCTAGGATTCCGCTTGCACGGGGAATTGTCGCAGAGCCGTTCGGAATCTGTTCCGAATGCCATGACACCCCCCTAAGATGCCTTGAGGGTTCCGTACATACCTTGGGGGAGTGGTATTCGGAACAGGTATTTAGTCGATAACAAAGGCGTCGTCGTCGAGATCCAGCGGTGGCTGCTCGAGGACTTCGAAGGTGAACTGACTGAAGGCATTGGTGGCCCGCTGCAGACTCAGCAGGCGGATGTAGAAGATCCGCTGCTTCATGTTCACCAGCAGGGTCGAATGCACGTCGTAGACGGCGCTCGGCACCAGAATCGAACGGGTCTGGTAGAGGGATACCTGCTTGGGGATGAGCAGGCTGCGGAAGTATTCGGTGCCCTTGCCGGCGCCGCCAACCCCCTTCACGCCAACCGGCACCGCCGAGGCGGCGAGTTTCATGATGCCCATTTCCAGGCTGTTTTCGGCCACCGCCCGCATCCAGCGGATCACACCGATCTGCCAGCGGGCTTCGGGGCGGTCGGTATCGCGGAAGGCCACCACCTCGCCCACGGTGACATGGCCCCGATCACAGTCGGCGTTGCAGGTCAGCGCCGCCCCCCGTTCACTGGCGTTGTGTTGCCACCACGGGCGCACGTTGTAATGTCGGTTGGCATGGTATTCGTCCTTTTCCATGGCCTGTTCATAGGCGGTGGCGAAGACGGTGGGTTCGATCTCGTTGAAACGCAGGCGCAACTCGTCCAGCGCCGGCGTGAATTCGGCGCCGCCGCTGAGATGGTAATGGGCGGCGCTGAGACCGGTGGTCATGCGCACCTGCCGGGCGTCCGGCTGGCGTGGCGTGCGCCGCTGCAGGTCGCCGTGCCAGGCCTCGGCCAGGCGCAGCAGCATGTCGCGCTGGCGGCGTTCGATCAGCGACTGCTGACCGTCGTGATCGATCGTCTCCAGGCTGGAACGCAGCATGCGTTGCAGATGCACGTCGAGGCGCTGCTTCACTTCGTCCAGATCGATGATGCGGGCCTGCTGCGGCTCCCAGGGCAGATCCTCTGCCACGTAGCGGGGACCGCGGTCGCTGGCCATGTCCACCGCATATTCGCCGGCGGCGGGAGCATTCATTCCCGGCAGGATGTGGCAGACCCCGGTCCAGGCCGAGAGCAGGTAGTAGATGTCGTCGGCCTCGCCGTGCATCATGTGATAGGGCTCGGCCAGGGCCAGCAGCAGGATGCGCTTGTAGGCCAGATCGATGGTGTAGTGGCCGGGCAGGGAGAAATCGGGATAGGGATCGTCCAGGGGCAGGATCAGCAGGGCATGATCCTCGGCATACTGGTAGAGCTGGTGCAGTTCGTGCCAGACGCCGGCCGGCTCGGGGGCATAGACCAGATACGCCTCCACCAGCTGCCGGGAGAGATACTGCATGCTGACGTAGATGGCTTCGCGCAGCTGGAGCTCGTCGTGTTCCTTGCGGCTGTCACGCAGGATCAGCTCCCGGGTGATGATCTTGTAGCCCACGGCCATCTCGCTCAACAGGCGCTGGGCCAGATGGAAGGCATCGCGGTCCCGGTGGCCGAGGGGGATGGGGGCCTTCTTCAGTTGCTGCTTGAGCGAGAGCAGGAATTGGCGCGCCGGGTGGCGCAGGGTGTCCATAAGCTGGATGCGTTCGTGCAGGGGATAGCGGGCGTTGTTGATGGCCTCGAGCCGGGCGTTGAAGGCCTCCACCGCCCGGGGCAGATCGGCGCGGGGCAGGCCCTGCAGCCATTGGCGAAGATCCCGAACCCGCAGGTGCGGTTTGGGGCGGTGTGCCTCTTCATGAGGCGGGATGCGCAGGCTCGGCAGGTCCGGCCTGTCTGCTTCCGCACTTCGGGGATCGTGCACGATGTTTCATACCTCCGTATGAGGACATTAGTAGCAAACTTGGGGTGAGAATACAATTTCATGTTGACCGGTTCGGAAATGGCCTTGTGCTATCCCATTGCGCATAGCCGAAAAGCGCGAGAACATGGCACACTGCAATCCGTCGGGATTTTCCCCGGGACCCGGGCACGGGAAATGTTGTGAAGAAATCGCTCGTGTGACCGATACAGTGGCTTGAAGGCGCCATCATGCCCGGGAATTTGGTCCGGAATGTGAATAAAAAACGCCGCTGAACCGTCTTTTCCTGAAAGAAGCTTGCCGGAACCCCTTTTGCTCGTGAGACAAGGAGTTGGATATGCGCACGAAAATGGCCGTTTTGCTGATTCTTGGTCTGTTGAACGGACCGGCGCTGGCCCAGGAACTGATTCTGTCTGCACCCCCGCGGGAATCGGCAGATGCCGGCAAGAAACTCTATGGCCCGCTTGCCAGCCTGCTTTCCCGGACACTGGGCAAGACCGTGCGCTACCAGCACCCCGGAAACTGGTTCAAATATCAGAAGGACATGCGTGAAGGGAAACTGGACATCGTCTTCGACGGGCCCCACTTCGCAGCCTGGCGCATGGTGCATCTGGATCATCATGCCCTGGTCAAGCTGCCGGGCAAGCTGCAGTTCCATCTGCTCACGCGCAAGGACAACGAGGCAATCAAATCGCCGGACGATCTGGTCGGCAGGACCATCTGCGGCATCTCCCCGCCCAATCTGTCCACCCTCAGTATCATGGCCTACTACAACAATCCGGTCCGCCAGCCCGTCATCAAGGGGATTCGCGGCGGCATGGGCAAGGTGCTCAAGGCAGGGCTCACCAACGAACAATGCGATGCCTTCGTGCTGCGCACGACCTTCTACAAGAAGAAGGTCAAGCCGGAGCAGAAACTGCTGATGCGCATCGTCTACACCTCGCCGGCCATGCCCAACCAGGTCATTACCGTAGGCAAGCAGATCAGCGCGGAAGAACGCGAAAAACTGCGCGACCTGCTCAGCGTGCGCAGCGAAGGCAAGGCCGCCACTGCGCCCATCATCAAGCGCTTCGCCCCCAGGGCCAAGCACTTCCTCCCCGCTAC
>JALVBM010000276.1 GCA_027010665.1 Chromatiales bacterium | reverse complement strand
TAGTTCCTGTTCATCGCCAACAAAGCCCCAACACGTTGGCTGACAAAACCTTTATGAGATTTGAACCATCCAATTAACCGGTTAAATCGCGATGAACAAAGATTCTTTCCAGGCCATGCTCGACGCCGTGCAGGCCTTTCACGACAAGCACGACTTCAGGAACACCGGCGGCGAGGAACTGACCTACCGCATCGCGCTGATGGCCGAGGAACTCGGCGAGATCTCTGCCTGCGTGACCAAGGGCAAGGAGCGGGAAAAGCTGGCCGAGGAAGTCGCCGATCTGTTCATCCTGCTCATCGGCACCGCCATCGCCGCCGACTTCGATCTCCGTGATGCCTTCTGGGCCAAGATGGAGAAGATCATGCAGCGGGAGTCGAAGATGGTGAACGGGCGGATACGGGTTTCCGAGTTTCGGGAATAACCAAATCAACGCAAAGGCGCGGAGCCACAGAAACAAATTTTTTTCACCTTGCCATTGTAGGAGCGGCGCAAGCCGCGACAGATAAGGGCCAAGGGACGAGGTTATCGAAGCCAACCCACCCCGTTTTTCCTCGGCCCTCGTCCCTCGCCTCTCGTCCCTGCATGGGTCGCGGCTTGCGCCGCTCCTACGAAAACGATTTTCTCTGCCACCGCACCTTATTCATTGGATTTTTAAACCAGAACCATGACCAAACTGATCATCCTCGACCGTGACGGCGTCATCAACGAAGACTCGGACGACTACATCAAGTCGCCCGAGGAATTCGTGCCCCTGCCCGGCTCGCTGGACGCCATCGCGCGCCTGAAACAGGCGGGGTGGACGGTGGCGGTGGCCACCAACCAGTCGGGGATCGGGCGGGGTTATTACGACGAGGCGACGCTGGCGGCCATGCACGACAAGCTCGCCAGGCTGTTGCAGGCAAAGGGCGCCGCGGTGGACTACATCGCCTGGTGTCCGCACACGCCGGACGACGATTGCGATTGCCGCAAGCCGAAGACCGGCCTGTACAAACGGATTGCCGACCATTTCGGCATCGACCTGGCCAGTGTGCCGGTAATCGGCGATTCCTTCCGTGATCTGCAGGCCGCGATGGCCGTGGGTGCCCGACCGATCCTGGTGCGCACCGGCAAGGGCGGGCGCACATTGGAAAAGCATGCCAACGAACTCGACGGCATTGCCGTGCATGCCGATCTGGCGGCGGCGGTCGATTCCCTGCTGCGGGAGGCGTGACCGTGCAGGCCATTCGCTGTTTCCTGTTCCATCTGTTCATGGCCATCACCACCGTCGTCGTGGCCACATTCGCCGTGCTGCTGATCGTCTTTCCGCTCAGGACCCGGATCCGGATCATCCGCGTCTACGGGGTGATCAACGTCCACGTGCTCAAGTGGCTGTGCGGGGTGCGCTGGCAGATCGAAGGCACGGAGAACATCCCGGCGGGGCCGGCGATCATCTTTTCCAAGCACCAGTCCACCTGGGAGACCATGGCCCTGCAACTGGTGTTTCCGCCCCAGACCTTCGTGGTGAAGAAGGAGCTGATGCGCATCCCCTTCTTCGGCTGGGGCCTGGCGGTCATGAAACCCATCGCCATCGATCGCAAGGCCGGTCGCAAGGCCGTCGAACAGGTGGTGGAACAGGGCCTGGATCGCCTGCGGCGGGGGATCTGGGTGGTCATCTTTCCCGAAGGCACCCGCGTACCGCCGGGCAAACGCATTCGCTACCGGCTGGGCGGCGCCATCCTGGCCGCCCGCAGCGGCCTGCCCGTGGTGCCCGTGGCCCACAATGCCGGGGAATTCTGGCGCAAGGGCCAGTTCGTGCTGAGAGCCGGCACCATCCGCATGATCATCGGGCCGCCGATCCCGACCGCCGGCCGCAAGCCCGAGGAAATCCTGGCCGATGCCGAGGACTGGATCGAGTCCACCATGGCAAAAATCAGCCGGATACCCGCGGAATCCTGAAAGATCCCTTTCTTTTGACGTAGTTGACCGCCATTTCCGGCAGAATTCCGTCCATAAGAAATTGCTGATATACTTCGCGGCCCTTTGGACACGGTCCAGTCGCCAACAACAATACCGAGGTTTCCCCATGCACGACGGTCGCATCACGATTACCCAGTTCATCATCGAGGAACAGCGTCACATCGAGAACGCCACCGGTGATTTCACCTCTCTGCTCAACGACATCGTTACCGCCTGCAAGGTGATCTCCGATCTGGTCAACCACGGCGCACTGGTGGGCGTGCTCGGCGCCGCCGGCACCGAGAACGTGCAGGGCGAGGATCAGAAGAAACTGGACGTGATCTCGAACGACGTGTTCCTGCGCTCCAACGAATGGGCCGGCCACCTGGCGGCCATGGCCTCCGAGGAGATGGAGGAGGTCTACCCCATCCCGGCCCGATATCCGCGCGGCAAGTACCTGCTGACCTTCGATCCGCTGGACGGCTCGTCCAACATCGACGTCAACGTGTCCGTGGGCACCATCTTCTCCATCCTGCGCTGCCCCGGCGAGTGCAAGACCCATCCCTCCGCCGAGGCCTTCCTGCAGCCGGGCACCGAGCAGGTCTGCGCCGGCTACGCCCTGTATGGCCCTTCCACCATGCTGGTGCTGACCACCGGCAACGGTGTCAACGGCTTCACCCTGGATCAGAACATCGGCGAGTTCATCCTCACCCATCCCAACATGACCATTCCCGAAGACACCGGGGAATTCGCCATCAACGCCTCCAACATGCGTTTCTGGGAGGCACCGGTGAAACGCTACGTGGACGAGTGCCTGGCCGGCAGCGACGGCCCGCGCGGCCGCGACTTCAACATGCGCTGGATCGCCTCCATGGTTGCCGAGGTGCACCGCATCCTCACCCGCGGCGGGATCTTCATGTATCCGCTGGACGAGAAGATGAAAGCCAGGGGCCTGGAGGGCAAGCTGCGCCTGATGTACGAGGCCAATCCCATGTCCTTCATCATTGAGCAGGCCGGCGGTGCCAGCTCCACCGGCCGCGAGCGGATCATGGAAATCAAACCCAAGGATCTGCACCAGCGCGTCCCGGTGATCCTCGGCTCCAAGCACGAAGTGGAACGGGTCGAGGCCTACCACAAGGAAATGGACACCGACGCCGCGGCCTGATCAACTCGCACGAACCCTGAACGCGAGAAAGCCCGGTACGTCCGGGCTTTTTCTTGGTCGGTGGAAGGAACACGGAGGGCACGGAGTCACGGAGAACACGGAGTTGTTTTGAA
>JALVBM010000275.1 GCA_027010665.1 Chromatiales bacterium | reverse complement strand
TCGACCACGTCCATGGCCACGTCGATGGGAATGGCGAAGGACAGGCCCATGAAGCCGCCGGTGCGGCTGTAGATCTGCGAGTTGATGCCGACCACCTCGCCGGCGGAATTGAACAGCGGTCCCCCGGAATTGCCGGGATTGATGGCTACGTCGGTCTGGATGTAGGGCACGTAGTTCTCGCTCGGCAGGTTGCGACCGATGGCGCTGACCACGCCCACCGAAACCGAATGATCGAAACCGAAGGGCGAACCGATGGCCATCACCCACTCGCCCACCTTAAGCTTTTCGGACCTGCCGATTTTCACCACCGGCAGGTTGTCGGCCTCCACCTTGAGCAGGGCCATGTCGGAACGGGGATCGGTCCCGATTACCTTGGCCTTGAGTTCCCGCCGGTCGCTGAGCCGCACGATGATTTCCTCGGCGTCCTTCACCACGTGGTTGTTGGTGACGATGTAGCCGTGGGAGTCGATGATGAAGCCGGAGCCGAGCGACTGGCTCTCCATCTCCGGCCCTTCGTCGTCGCCCCCCTGCTCGCCGAAGAAGCGGCGCAGCAGATCGCCAAAGGGTGAATCCTCGGGGATGTCCGGCATTTCCATGCCGGGCGGCAGGCGATGGGGATGCCGGATTTTCTGCGTGGTGCTGATGTTGACCACCGCGGCGCTGTTCTGCTCCACCAGTTTGGTGAAGTCGGGCATGCAGGCGCACCTGGCCTGATCGTCCTTGCCGAAACTGAACGCGGCCGCCTGGCCGGCGAACAGGAACAGGGCCAGCAGCCAGAGGTGGCCCAACCGGATTGCCTTCGGTTTCATGAATGCCTCGAATGTCTGATGCGTTGACGAAAGAATGTCACGTGGACAGTGACTGTACCGCAAACCCGACCGTTTGCACACGGCGCAGGATCACGGGTTGATATCGGGGATTGCGCGCGATCCGTCGATGGAAACGGCGTAGTCCCCACAGACCGATCAGAAAACCGCCCAGACCACCCAGAATGGCCAGACCGTCTCCGCCCGGCGAGGCCAGGATGGCCCCGCCGATGAGTGTCAGCAAGGGCAGCAGATAGACGGCGACGGCACCACGCAGCATGGCGCTCTCGTCCAGACCGATGACCACCTGTTCACCGGGACGTGCCTCGATGGGATTGAGCGCCGGCATGCGGGCCGCCCGTCGCCCGAGTACCTCGGCGAGCACGGCCGTGCCGCAGCCCTTGCGCGCGGCACACTGGCCACAGGTGCTCTGCCGCTCGGCCTCCACCCAGGCCAGCGGGCCTTCGGTGCGGACGACCGTGGCGGTCTGCTCAATCATGATCGGACGGGATGCGAACCGAGGTGCTGATCCGTTCCACCGTACGATGCGGGACTTCGCCCACCACGGTGACGTGATAGTCGCCCAGGCTCCGGCCGTGGACATTGACGGCGCCCATGCGGGTGCCACCGATCAGGTTGGCCGCATCCTGTTCCAGTTCCTCCTCCAGGAAGACCGACACCGACGCCAGCCCGTCCGAGAAGACCAGATGCTCCACCGGCTTGACGCTGGTCGGCAAACGCTGGAGGCGCTGCATGTCTTCACGGAAACCGGGCGGCAGCCAGCCCACGATCACGGCCGGCGGGGCGTCGGCGTCCGCGTCCGTGGCTTCGTGCTTGACCTCGTAGCGGGTGAAGCCGTCGGCATTGATGTCGGGCGCGAGCAACTCGTCCGGGACGTGTTCCAGAAAGCGAATCCGGGTAAACATGAACTGCTCTACCGGCCTGCCCTGCTCGTTCAGCAGATGGGTCTTGAGCAACAGCCCGGTCTCACGATCGATCCAGAGGCGATGGCCGTAGCGATACTGGTCACGGGGCAGAATCTCGATGCGCTGTGTCGAACGGCCGGCCACCATGGACTGGCCATCGATGAGGCGAAAGGCATAGATGTCGGCCAGATGCGCCACGCGCATCGGAAACGCCGGCGGGAATTGCTTGTTCGGGCGGGTCGGCTCCACCACGATGCTGCGAGTGTCCGGCATGATGCAGGTGACCGTGTCCTTGCTGCGCACCACTTCCCGGCCGCTGCCGTCGAGGGCGATCAGACGTTCCTGCTCACCCTCGTCGTCGGCACGGTGAATGATGCGCATGGACGTGAGGTTGCTGCCGTGCCCGTAGACGAAGGTGCCTTCGTAGTTGAGGGTATGGGCGGCGCGCTGCATCTTCTGCAGCCAGGCCTCCACCTGATCGAGCGACTCGGCAGTGAAGGCCAGTACGGGAAACAGGACACCGAGGGTGAACAGCGCCGAACGGGAATACCGCATGCCCTTACTGCCCATTGACCACGGCGTTCCCGATACGGGCCGAGGATTGCGCTGCCGGGGCCGGTTCGTGGGGATGTGCACTGACGATGCGCATGTAGGGCAGCATCCCCTGCATGTTGGACGTGACCGAGTACTCGTTGTGATTCACCAGGTAGTTGCTCAGCTTGGAACGCACTTCCGGCTTGAGTGGACGGTTTTCCGGCACGAACTCCACCACGCGCGCGACGGGGCGGCCGGGGCTCGCGCTGGCGATCCGGGTGCTGCCCGGCGCTACCTTGGCCACGGCCGGTGCGCTGTTCTCGACACGCTGTTGCTGCACGGTCATCACGGTGACGGCGGAAACGGTGGCGGCGATGGCCAGTCCGGCGACCTGTCGGGCCACCTTGCGGGCCCGCGGGGGCAGGTGCCAGCGGCGTGGCGCGAGGACCGTGGGCTCGTTCTCGAGCGCCTGGCTGACCCGGGCGGCAATGTCGATCTCGGCGTAGGTGAGATGCTCGGTCATGGCATCGCGAATCAGGTGATAGCGACTCCAGCGGGCCTGCAGTTCCGGATCCCGGGACAGGCGTTCGGCCAGACGCTGGGCCTCGGGGGTTTCGTCGTCCATGAAGGCGGAGAGTTCTTCGTTGAGTTTGTCGTTCATGTCGGTCACCTGCTGACGCTGGACTCGCTGTATTCGGAAGTTTTCGGCGCGTGCGCGGCTATTCGAGCAGCGGACGCAGTTTCTTGTCGATGGCTTCGCGGGCCCGGAAGATCCGCGAACGTACCGTGCCGATGGGGCATTCCATGGCGTCGGCGATTTCCTCGTAGCTCATGCCCTCCAGTTCCCGGAGGGTGATGGCGGTCTTCAGATCCTCCGGCAGTTCCTCGATGGCCTGGAAGACCGTGTCCCGGATCTCGTCCCGCAGCACCTCCCGCTCCGGCGAGGCGTATTCCTTGAGCGCCGATTCGCCTTCGTAGGTCTCGGCCTCGGTGGCGTCGATGTCCGACTGGGGCGGACGCCGGCCCTGCGAAACCAGGTAGTTCTTCGCCGTATTGATGGCGATGCGGTACAGCCAGGTATAGAAGGCGCTGTCACCGCGAAACCGCGACAAGGCCTTGTAGGCCTTGATGAAGGTTTCCTGGGCGAGATCCTGGACCTCCATGGGATCGCGCACGTAACGGGACAGGACTTTCATGATGCGCTGCTGGTACTTGCGTACCAGCATGTCGAAAGCCCGCTTGTCACCCCGCTGGGCGCGCTCGACCAGAGCCTGATCCGATTCGAATTCGCCCATCCGGGCCCTTTCCTTCTGTTCGACGTGAGAGAAAAGCCGCCCGGACTCTACCGACATTGACCATCCAAATCCGGTGGAGTTCGCACGGCGGAAGGTTTTTTCGTTATAGTGCGAAAGAACGACCGGCTCATTCTAAACCCATCCCGCGCGGAAACAGAAATACCGCAGCGGTTCCGGGTGATGCCTGCGAGGAACGGGATGCAGATCGAAAGCGACGTGCTCATCATCGGCAGCGGCGCCGCCGGCCTGTCCCTGGCCTTGCGCCTGGCGGACACCCACCGTATCTCCTTGATCTCAAAGGACGCATTGTCCGAGGGTTCGACACTCCACGCCCAGGGCGGCATCGCCGCCGTGCTCGGGGACGACGATTCCATCGAGGCCCACATCAATGACACCCTCAATGCCGGCGCCGGCCTGTGCGACCCGGAGGTGGTGCGCTTCGTGGTGGAGCGCAGCGCCGCCAACATCCGCTGGCTGCTGGAATCGGGGATCCGCTTCAACCTGGATACCGACGGCACCCGTTTCGATCTCACCCGGGAAGGCGGCCATTCCCACCGGCGCATCGTGCACGCCGACGACGCCACCGGCCGCGCGCTGGAGACCACCCTGGAGGCCCGGGTCCGCGCCCATCCCAACATCGACATCCACGAACACCACATCGCCGTGGACCTGATCACCCGGGCCAAGCTCGGCCTGCCCGGCAACCGCTGCCTGGGCGCCTACGTGCTCGACAAGGAAGCCCGCGAGGTGCGGGTGTTCCGGGCCGCCCAGGTGGTGCTGGCCACCGGCGGCGCCAGCAAGGTCTATCTCTACACCAGCAACCCCGACACCTCCACCGGCGACGGCATCGCCATGGGCTGGCGGGCCGGCTGCCGGGTGGCCAACATGGAATTCAACCAGTTCCATCCCACCTGCCTCTACCACCCCCGGGCCAAGAGCTTCCTGATTTCGGAAGCGGTGCGTGGCGAGGGCGGCCGGCTGCTGCTGCCCAACGGCCAGACCTTCATGGAGCGCTTCGATCCCCGCGCCGAGCTGGCGCCCCGGGACATCGTCGCCCGGGCCATCGACCACGAGATGAAGCGGCTGGGCATCGAGCACGTCTATCTCGATATCAGCCACAAGCCGGCCGCGTTCGTGAAAAAGCGCTTCCCCACCATCTACCGGCGGTGCCGCGAATTCGGCATCGACATCACCTCGGAGCCCATCCCCGTGGTCCCGGCGGCCCACTACACCTGCGGCGGGCTGGTGACCGATCGGCGTGGGCGGACCGATCTCGAGGGCCTCTATGCCATCGGCGAGACGGCCCATACCGGCCTGCACGGCGCCAACCGTCTGGCCAGCAACTCCCTGCTCGAATGCCTGGTGTTCGCCGAGGCGGCCGCCGAGGACATCCGGGAATCCGGGCGCGAGCCGCCAGCCGACACCATCCCGGAGTGGGACGCCAGCCAGGTGACCGACTCGGACGAGGAAGTGGTGGTGAGCCACAATTGGGACGAGTTGCGGCGTTTCATGTGGGACTACGTGGGCATCGTGCGCACCGACAAGCGGCTGCAGCGCGCCGCCCATCGCGCCGCCCTGCTGCTGGACGAGATCGAGGAATACTACGGGGACTTCGTGATCACCGGCGATCTGCTGGAGCTGCGCAACATCGCGGTGGTGGCCGATCTGATCATCCGCTCGGCCCTGAGCCGCAAGGAGAGCCGGGGCCTGCACTACACCCTGGACTATCCGGAGCCGGACCGGCGCCACCCGCCCCGCAACACGGTGCTGTCTCCGGACAACTATCCCGAAAGCGAAGAGACCCGGCTCTCCGCCGGCGCCTGACGCAGGCGCACCCGCAGCCGCCGGAAACTGTCCGCATCCACGCTGTCGGGCAGGATGATGACGTTCAGCGTGCGGCCGCCGCTCTCCCGTTCGAAACGCAGCACCGCCAGATGGGTTCCCAGCCAGGAATCGTCGCGCAGCCGCAGGGCCTCCAGCACACCGTCGGCCCGGCGCCAGAACCACTGGTTGCCGCCGTCGAGCAGCAGATCCCGCACGCCGGTCAGGGCGTCGCTGCGCAGGGTGAACAACAGGCTCGCCACCAGCCCGGCGAACAGCAACACCCGCACCCACAGCGGCACCCCCAGCGGATAGGCCAGCACCATCAGTGCCAGGCCGTGAACCAGAAACTGCGCGCGCAGCAACAGCCGGGAGGGCTGGACTTCCAGGCGCAGGACCGTTCCTTCGATGTCGTGCAGGGACATGGGCGACCTCCTGTCTTGGGCTCCTGCATCCATTCAAGCCGCAAACGGCGTCCGTGACTGTAGGACGAATCCGACATTGGTGTCGGATTTGGCGGAAATTCGGGATCGCGGGGCAGGAGTTGGGGAGCCGACGGGTGTCGCAGGGCCGGTACCCAGATCGCACGGGACCGGCCTGCGTGTTGTATGAGATACGCGACGGGAAGCGGTTTCGGCCTTCTGGCCGCCCCCCTCACATGGCTTCGCGGATCTGCCGCGCCAGCGCCGCCAGGGCCGGATCGGCCGGCACCATGCGGCCCATGAGGTATTCGAGCAGCATCGGATCCGGCGTCTTCAGCAGGCGTTCGAGATCCCGAAGACGTCCGGCATCGAGTTCCGGGTAATGCCGATCGACGAAGTTGAGCAGCAGGGCATCGAGCTCGGCCATCCCCCGTCGGCATTGCCAGCGCAGCCGGGCGAGCGTGGCGTCTTCGCTCATGGTCAGATCATGTCCTTGACCATCAGCCGCTTGATGGTGTTGATGGCGGCGGTGGGATTGAGCCCCTTGGGGCAGACGTTCACGCAGTTCATGATGGTGTGGCAGCGGAACAGGCGGTAGGGGCCTTCCAGATCCTCGAGCCGTTCGGCCGTGGCCTGATCCCGGCTGTCCACCAGGAAGCGGCAGGCCTGCAGCAGGGCGGCCGGGCCGCGAAACTTCCCGGGATTCCACCAGAAGGAGGGGCAGAAGGTGGTGCAGCAGCCGCAGAGGATGCACTCGTAGAGACCGTCGAGCTTCTCGCGCTCCTGCGGCGACTGCAGGAATTCCACCTCCGGCTCGGGATCGTGGACGATGAGATAGGGCTTCACGGACCGGTAGTGGTGATAGAACTCGTCCATGTCCACCACCAGATCCCGAATCACCGGCAGTTTCGGCACCGGCCGGATCTCCACCGGCTCCTTCAGGCCCGCCAGCGGCGTGATGCAGGCCAGACCGTTGGTGCCGTTGATGTTCATGGCGTCGGAGCCGCACACGCCCTCGCCGCAGGAATGACGGAAAGTGAGGGTCTCGTCCTGTTCCTTGAGCCGAAGCAGGGCGTCGCGCAGCATCATCCCCGGCTGCACGTCCTCGAGCACGAAATCCTGCATGCGGGGACCGGTATCGGTCTCCGGATTGTAGCGGTAGATGCGGAAACGCATACTGGCCATGATCGTTCCTCAGTAGACCCGCTCTTTCGGCGGGAACGATTCGACCGACAGGGGCTTGAGGGTGACCGGCTTGTATTCCAGGCGCCGGTCTTCGCGGAAGAACAGGGTGTGCTTGAGCCAGTGCACGTCGTCCCGCTCGGGGTAGTCGATGCGCGAATGGGCGCCCCGGCTTTCCGTGCGGGCCTGGGCCGAGACCACCGTGGCCACGGCCAGAGCCACCAGATTCTCCAGTTCCAGGGCCTCGATGCGGGCGGTATTGAAGATCCGGCTGTGATCCTGCAGACGCACGTCGTCCAGCCGGCGCTCCAGTTCCAGAATCTTCGCCACGCCCTCGTCCAGCACCGACTGGGTACGGAACACGCCGCAGTATTCCTCCATGGTGGCCTGCAGTTCGGCGCGCAGGCCGGCCACCGACTCCCCTTCCCCCTTGCGATCCCAGCGCGCCAGCCGCGCCAGGGGTCGGTCCACGGCGTCCGGTGGCAGGGGCCGGTGATAGCGGTTCTCGCGCAGGTATTCGATGATGTGATTGCCGGCGGCGCGGCCGAAGACCACGATGTCGAGCAGGGAATTGCCGCCCAGACGATTGGCGCCGTGTACCGAGACGCAGGCGCATTCCCCGGCGGCGTAGAGACCGGGAATGACCTCCTCGCCCTGCTCCACCGGCGCCACCACCTGTCCATGGCGGTTGGTGGGTATGCCGCCCATGGTGTAGTGGGCGGTGGGAAATACCGGTACCGGTTCCTTCGCCGGATCGATGTGCAGGAAGGTCCGGATCAGATCCAGGATGCCGGGCAGCCGTTTCTTCAGCACCTCCTCGCCCAGATGATCCAGCTTCAGGAGCACGTAATCGCCGTTGGGGCCGCAGCCACGGCCTTCGCGCACCTCGGTGGCGATGGCCCGGCTGACCACGTCGCGGCTGGCCAGGTCCTTCGCGTGGGGCGCATAGCGCTCCATGAAGCGCTCGCCGTCCTTGTTGACGAGATAGCCGCCCTCCCCGCGCGCACCTTCGGTAATCAGCATGCCCTTGCCGGCGATGCCGGTGGGATGGAACTGGAAGAACTCCATGTCCTGCAGCGGCAGGCCAGCCCGCAGGGCCATGGCCAGACCGTCGCCGGTGTTGATGTGGGCGTTGGTGTTGGTGCGAAAAAGCTGGCCGGCACCGCCGGTGGCGATGAGGGTGGTCTTGGCCTCGATCACCAGCGGCTCGCCGGTCTCGATGTCGAGCACCACGGCGCCGAGGATGAAGCCCTCCTCGTCCCGCAGCAGATCGATGGCGAAGTATTCGTCGAAGAAGTGGGTCTTGGCGCGGATGTTCTGCTGGTAGAGCGTATGGAGCATGGCGTGGCCGGTGCGATCCGCGGCCGCGCAGGTGCGCGCCGCCTGTTCGCCGCCGAAATTCATGCTCTGGCCGCCAAAGGGCCGCTGGTAGATCTTGCCGTTTTCGAGGCGGCTGAAGGGCACGCCGGCGTGCTCCAGCTCGTACACCAGATGGGCGGCCGAGCGGCACATGTACTCGATGGCGTCCTGATCGCCCAGGTAGTCGCTGCCCTTGACCGTATCGTACATGTGCCAGTGCCAGTTGTCGGGGCGCACATTGCCCAGCGCCGCGTTGATTCCACCCTGGGCGGCCACGGTATGGGAACGGGTGGGAAACACCTTGGAGACCACCGCCACGTTGGCCTCGGCCCGCGCCAGTTGCAGGGCGGCCCGCAGCCCGCCGCCGCCGGCACCGATGACGAGGGTATCGAAACGGCGGTATTCGGGCTTGTTCATGGGCGATACACCGAAACCAGTGTGAGCGCGCTCCAGATGGCCAGCGCCAGCAACAGCACCGCCACGGCGATGAGCAGGAACAGGCGCAGCTTGAGATGGGGAACATAGTCCATCAGCACGTCACGGATCCCCACCCAGGCATGGAAGAACAGGGCCATGAAGAACAGCGCCATGAGCACGCTGATCCAGGGCGTGCCCAGCAGTTGCCGCCAGGCGGCATAATCGACGGGTTCGCCGAACAGCAGCCAGCCGACGGCCAGGATGGTGAACAGGGCCAGGTAGGCGGCACTCAGTCGCTGCAGCAGCCAGGCGCGCAGTCCCTGGGCGCGGAAGGTCATGCGAGGGCTCCAATCAACAACAGCACGAACAGCAGGCCCACGGCCACGAGCACGGCCCAGGCGCTCGCCCGCGCCGCCTTCAGTGACAGGCCGATGTCGAGATCCAGTAGCAGGAAACGAATGCCGGCAAGAAAGTGGTGCAGGATGGCCCACAACAGCAGGACACCGATCAGGCGCACCGGCCAGGCTGCCAGCCAGGCCTGGACCCGCAGGAAATCCCCTTCGCTGCGCAGGGACAGATGCAGCGCAGCCACGGCGAAGGGCAGCGCGAGAAACAGCAAGACCCCGCTGATGCGATGGGTAATGGAGACGATGGCCGTGATCGGCTGGCGGATTTGCAGAAGTTGCAGAAACCTTGGCCGGGCGCTTTGGGTTGGCATTATAATCGTGGCTCGCGTTCAGTTCCGCTGAACAGTCCGGTTCCCTTTTCGATACCGACAACCATACGACCGTTGTCCGGTCTCTGGCAAGTATAGCCAAATCCATTCCCGCAGGAGCAGGCATGCACAACGAGTGGCAACGATTTCTCGAGGAACAGGGCGCCCGCATCGAGTCCGGGCGAGTGGTCGACTTCGGCGATGCCGCGGCCGAGCGTCAGGCCGCCTCCGGCGGACCGGTGATCGCCGATCTGTCCCACTATGGCCTCATCGCCGTCGAGGGTGAGGATGCCCGCGAGTTTCTGCAGAACCAGTTCGGCAACGACATCAACGCCGTCAGCGACAGCGAGGCCCAGCTCTCCAGTTACAGTAACGCCAAGGGACGCATGCTGGCCATCTTCCAGGTCTTCCTGCGCGAAGGGGTGTACTACCTGGTATTGCCTGCCGATATCCTCGAGGCCACGCTCAAGCGCCTGCGCATGTTCGTCCTGCGCTCGCAGGTCACGTTGACAGATGCCAGCGATGAAATGGCGCGTTTCGGTCTGGCCGGCGAACGGGCACCGGAATTGCTCGGCGACATGCTCGACGCCCGTCCCGAACGCCCCTGGCAGGTGTTGCAGAAGGACGGCCTCACCGTCATCCGCCTGCCCGATCCCCTGCCCCGTTTCGCCATCCATGGCCCGCCCGAGGCAGTGATGACGCTCTGGCGGCGGCTGGCCCGCCAGGCCCGTCCCGTGGGCGCCGAGGTGTGGACCTGGCTCAACATCCGGGCCGGGCTGCCCGATCTGCATGCCGAAACGGTCGAGGCCTTCGTGCCGCAGATGGCCAACCTCGAGGCCCTGGATGCCATCAGCTTCAGGAAGGGCTGCTATCCCGGCCAGGAAGTGGTGGCCCGCATGCACTATCTGGGCAAGCTCAAGCGGCGCATGTATCTGGCCCATGCCGGAATCGACGAACCGCCGGCACCCGGAACGGCCGTCCATGCGGAAGGCGAGGAACAGGCCGCCGGCAAGGTGGTGGAGAGCGCGCCCGCCCCCGGGGGTGGCGTCGATCTGCTGATGGTGGTGCAGATCGCCAGTATCGACCGGCCGCTGCATCTCGGTGCGGCCGATGGCCCGGTGCTCGCGTTGCAGGAACTGCCCTACACCGTCACCGCCGGCTGAGACACAAAAACCCCTTTTCGCGCCTCAAGACCGGGGTAGACCCGCCGATAAGCTCCACGAGGCGTTCGTGCGCCTGCGGGTAGCCTGGCCGAAGGCCACACCCGTCCCGGATTTCGTTCAACCGTGCGCCGTTCACGCGGTACGGACACGCCGTGACCCAAGGAGCCCCCATGTCCCTGGAAGAGAATTTCCTCAACGATCTGATGGCTGATCTCGAGAACGACCGGCTGGTGCTCCCCACCCTGCCGGAAGTGGCGCTCAAGGTGCGCGACACGCTCGAGGACGAGAACGCCTCCATGGCCGACGTGGCCAAGGTCATCACCAGCGACGCGGCCCTCTCCGCGAGGTTGATCCAGATTGCCAACAGCCCGCTGCTGCGGGCCAGCCGCCAGATCGAGAGCGTCGAGGCCGCCGTGACCCGCATGGGCAGCGCCATGGTCCGCAACCTGGTGACCAGTATCGCCATGGAGCAGATGTTCCAGGCCACTACCGACGCCACCGACCGGCGCCTGCGCCAGACCTGGGAGCACAGCACCGAAGTGGCGGCCATCAGCCATGCCCTGGCCAGCCAGTTCACGAAGCTCAAGCCAGATCAGGCCCTGCTGGCCGGTCTGGTGCACGACATCGGCGTGCTGCCCATTCTCACCCGTGCCGAGGACTACCCGGAACTGCTGGCCGACGAGGCCATGCTGGATCGCATCATTCGCAAGGCCCACACCCGGCTGGGCGCGGCCATTCTCGGCAAGTGGCTGTTCCCGAAGGAACTGATCGCCGTGGCCGCCGAACACGAAGATCTGGAACGCGACCCCGGCGGCGACGTGGACTACACGGACGTGGTGATCGTGGCCAACCTGCAGAGCGTCTT
>JALVBM010000274.1 GCA_027010665.1 Chromatiales bacterium | reverse complement strand
GAGAAGACCTATGGCCGCAAGGGCCGGCGCATCGTGGACATGAACTTCCGGGCCATCGACTCGGCCCTGGCCGGGCTGCACGAAATTCCCGTTCCCGGCCGGATCACCGCCGGGCGGGAACTGGCGCCGCCGGTGCCGCCCGATGCCCCGCGGTTCGTGGTGGAGGTCACCGGCGAGATCATCGCCGGACGGGGCGATGCCATTCCCGTGAGCAAGCTGCCAGCCGACGGCACCTTTCCCCTCGGCACCGCCGCCTACGAGAAGCGCAACCTGGCGCTGGAGATCCCGGTCTGGGACGAGGCGCTCTGTACCCAGTGCGGCAAGTGTCCCCTGGTCTGCCCCCACAGCGCCATTCGCAGCAAGATCTTCCCCGAGGAATTGCTGAAGGATGCCCCGGCCACCTTCAAGTCGGCCCCCGTGCGCGGCAAGGACTTCCCGCCGGGCCTGCACATCGCCTACCAGGTGGCGCCGGAGGACTGCACCGGCTGCACCCTGTGCGTGGACATCTGCCCCATCCACGACAAGTCGAACGTCAGTCGCAAGGCGCTGAACATGGCGCCCCAGCCGCCGCTGCGGGCGCAGGAGCGGGACAACTGGAACTTCTTCCTCACCCTGCCCGATTACGATCGCCGGGAACTCAAGCTCACCACCATCAAGGGAGCGATGGTCCTGCCGCCCCTGTTCGAGTTCTCCGGCGCCTGCGTGGGCTGCGGCGAAACCCCCTACGTGCGCCTGGCCAGCCAGCTGTTCGGCGATCGCATGCTGGTGGCCAACGCCACCGGCTGCTCTTCCATCTACGGCGGCAATCTGCCCACCACACCCTGGACCATCAACCACGACGGCCGCGGCCCGGCCTGGAACAATTCCCTGTTCGAGGACAATGCCGAATTCGGCTTTGGCATGCGCGTGGCGCTGGATCAGCAGATCGCCCAGGCCCGGGCCCTGCTCGACCGTCTGCGGCCGCACCTCGACCCCGAACTGGTGGATGCCCTGCTCGAAGCCGACCAGTCCACCGAGGCGGGCCTGTACGCACAGCGCCAGCGCATCGAACAGCTAAAGGTTGCACTCGGTGCCCTCGACGATCCGGATGCCCGCCACCTGCTGGAGCTGGCCGACGTCCTGGCCCGGCGTTCGGTTTGGATCATCGGCGGTGACGGCTGGGCCTACGATATCGGCTACGGCGGTCTGGATCACGTGCTCGCCGCCGGCCGCGACGTCAACATCCTGGTACTCGACACCGAGGTCTATTCCAATACCGGCGGCCAGACCTCCAAGGCCACCCCGCTCGGCGCCGTAGCCAAGTTCTCCGCCGGCGGCAAGCCCACCATGAAGAAGGACCTGGCCCTGCTGGCCATGGACTACGAAAACGTCTACGTGGCCCACGTCGCCTACGGCGCCAAGGACATCCAGACCCTGCGCGCCTTCCTCGAAGCCGAGGCCCATCCGGGCCCGTCACTGATCATCGCCTACTCGCCCTGCATCGCCCACGGGGTGGATCTGGCCCACAACCACCGCCAGCAGAACCTGGCGGTCAAGAGCGGCCACTGGCCGCTGTTCCGTTTCGATCCCAAGCGTATCGCCGGGGGCGAGAATCCGCTGCATCTGGATTCGGGCGAACCCAGCATTCCCTACCGGGATTTCGTCCGCACCGAAACCCGGTTCAACATGCTCTGGCATACCCATCCCGAGGCGGCCGAACGTTTCCTCGAACAGGCCCAGCAGGAAGTACGCCACCGCTGGCACTACTATCAGCAACTGGCCCAGCTCGACTGGGACGAGCACACCTCGGTCGCCGCCACCAAGGCCCGCCTGAAACCCAAACCGGAGACTTCCTGAGATGGTCGATCTGTCCACCACCTGGCTGGGCCTGAAGCTGGCCAATCCGCTGGTCCCCTCCGCCTCGCCTCTGAGCCGGGACCTCGACCATGCCCGCCGCCTCGAAGACGCGGGCGCCAGCGCGCTGGTCATGTATTCCCTGTTCGAGGAGAAAATCGATCTCGAGGTGGCGCACATGCAGCGTTTCCTGCACGAACAGGAAAGTTTCGCCGAGGCCAGCGGTTTCCACCCCGTTCCGGACAATTACAAGACCTGTCAGGAGGAGTATCTCGAACAGTTGCAGGCCCTCAAGTCCCACCTGGACATACCGGTTATTGCCAGCCTCAACGGCGCCTCACTCACCGGCTGGATCGAATACGGGAAACTGCTGGAGGAAGCCGGCGCCGACGCCCTGGAGCTGAACGTCTATCACGTGGCCGCCAATCCGGAAGAGAACTGCCTCACCGTGGAGGCCCGCTACACGGAAATCCTCCGGGAACTGCGCCAGCACGTGCGCCTGCCCATCAACATGAAGCTCTCGCCCTACTTCAGCGCCCTGACCCACATGGCCATCCGCCTCGAGGAAGCCGGCGCCAACGGACTGGCCCTGTTCAACCGCTTCTACCAGCCCGACATCGATCTCGACACCCTGGAAGTGGCCCACCGGCTCGATCTGTCCCGCTCCCAGGAATCGCTGCTGCGGATCCGCTGGACCGCCCTGCTCCACGGCAAGGTCGGCCTCTCGCTGGGCGTCACCGGCGGCTTCCACACCGCCGCCGATGCCCTCAAGGCCCTGCTCGCCGGCGCCGACGTGGTGCACCTGTGCAGCGCCCTGCTCGAAAACGGTCCCGACGTCATTCCCAAAATCCTTGGCGAAATCACCGCCTGGATGGAAGAGCGGGAATACACGTCCATCGAACAACTCAAGGGCAGCCTCAGCCAGCAACACGCCCTCGATCCGGCCGCCTTCGAACGGGCCAACTACGTGGAAGTGCTGGATTCCTACACCTCACCGCCCGGCGTCTGGCGCTGAGCCCTTGAATCCGGTCCGGTCCCGCCCCCATTTTCGGAGACACCCCATGAAAACCCTGATCACCCTGTTCCTGCTGACCTTTCAGGTGACCGCCATGAGCATGACCCTTACCTCCCCCGCCTTCGACAACGGCGGCCCCATCCCCGCCCGCTACACCTGCGACGACGCCGACGTCTCGCCGCCGCTGCAATGGTCCGGCATCCCCGCCGGCACGAAAAGCCTGGTCCTCATCGTCGACGACCCGGACGCCCCCGATCCCGCTGCCCCGAAGATGGTCTGGGACCACTGGATCCTCTACAACCTGCCGCCCGACAGCACCGGCCTCCCCGAAGCCGTCTCCCCCGCCGACCTCCCGCCCGGCACCCTCGAGGGCCTCAACAGCTGGAACCGCAC
>JALVBM010000273.1 GCA_027010665.1 Chromatiales bacterium | reverse complement strand
TCGATCAATTCCGAAAAACGCGCCCATCCCAGCGGCTCGGCTTGCGGATGACTGGTTGTGGCCGCCACCGGCGACAGCACACTGAAGTCCACGCCGATGCGACCGGCGTGGCGCAACTGTTCGGCATTGTGCACGGAAGCGGCAACCAGCCGATCGGCCGATAACGGCCGGGCCGTCAGGCGCAACAATTGCCGGCTGGTCAGGTGAACGCCGTCGGCGCCGATTTCACGCGCCAGTTCGGGCGCGGCATTGACCAGCAGCCGAGCCCCCGCATCACGACAGACGGCAAGGGCCTCGCGGGCGAGCGCAAGGTATTCGTCCGGCCGAAGCTGATGCGCCCGCAGTTGCACGAGCTTAACATCGCGGGACAGGGCCCGCTCGAGACGCGTCCGGAAATCGCGTCGATCTTCGAACGCGCCGGTGATGAGATAACACGAAGGCAGACGCGCGGCGGTGACGATGGGACGGTTGGCGGCCGGGAAATCGAGTCCGGGCAGTTCGTCTTGGTCAATCCAGTGAATGAGCTGCCCTTCCCGGCCACGAGGTTCGCCGGTGTAGGCGGTGACGGACCATACGTCCAGTTCCACAGACTTGTCGGGATAGTCGTGCCGGATGCGGATCAGCGGACGGGCGTCCCGGGGACGGATCCCCAGTTCCTCTTCCAGTTCCCGCGCCAGCGCCGCGAACCGCTCCTCGCCCGGTTCGCGCTTGCCGCCCGGGAACTCCCAGCGCCCACCCTGATGAACGTGATCCGGCCGCTTTGCCAGCAGGATGCGGTTGCCGTCGCGAATCACGCCAACTGCAACCGGCACGATCTCAGGTGCGGTATTCGGCGTTGATGCGGACGTAGTCATAGGAGAAGTCGCAGGTCCAGACGGTGGCACTGGCCTCGCCACGCCCGAGATGGATGCGCACCGTAATCTCGTCGCGCGCCATCACTATCTGGCCCTGTTCTTCCCGGTAGTCGGGATCGCGCCCGCCATCGCGCACGATGCAGATCTCGTCGAGCCAGATCCGCACGGGCTGCACGTCCAGTTCGGGAACCGGTGCACGACCCACGGCCGCCAGAATCCGTCCCCAGTTGGGATCGGCTGCAAAAAAGGCCGTCTTGACCAGTGGGGAGTGGGCCACCGTGTAGGCGACCGCCAGACACTCGTCGGTCGTGCGCCCGCCCTCCACGGCGACGTGGATCAGCTTGGTGGCACCCTCGCCGTCGCGCACCAGTCCCTTGGCCAGTTCCTCGCACAGTTCGATAAGCGCTGCCTGCCACTGGGCAAAGGCTGCCGTCCCCGCTTCCAGCTTCACGCCACTTTGACCCGTGGCCATCAGCACGCAGGCGTCGTTGGTGGAAGTATCCCCGTCCACGGTGATGCGGTTGAAGGAGGCGTCCACCGCCGCCTGCAGGGCCTGGTGCAGCGCAACGGTTTCGACGTCCGCATCGGTGGCCACGTACGCCAGCATGGTGGCCATGTTGGGCCGAATCATGCCCGCGCCCTTGGCCATGCCGGTGAGCGTAACGGTCACCCCGTCGATCGTGATCTGCCGGGAAAGGCGCTTGGGCCGGGTGTCCGTGGTCAGGATCCCCCAGGAGGCATCGTCCCAGCCCTGTGCGTCCAGCGCCTCGACAGCGGACGGCAGGGCCGCCACGATGCGGTCCACCGGCAGATCCTCGCCAATGACGCCGGTGGAAAAGGGCAGCACCGCCTCGCTCGACACACCCGTCTGTCCGGCCAGCGCAGCGCAGCATTCCCGCGCCGCTGCCAGCCCCGCCTCGCCGGTGCCGGCGTTGGCGTTGCCGGTGTTGATGACGAGATAGCGTGGTGAAGCCTTTTGCAGATGTTCCCGCGCCACGACGACCGGTGCGGCGCAGAAGGCGTTGCGCGTGAATACCGCCGCCGTATTCGTGCCCTCGGTCAGTTCGATCACGACCAGATCGCGATGATCCGGTTTCCGGATCCCGGCGCAGGTGGTGCCCAGCCGAATGCCGGGGACGGGCAAGGGAGTTGGCAAGTCGGTGTCGGTGGTCATGATTGGAAATGGTGGAACGGGATTATGTGAATCAGCATGTTTGGTGCGTTGCTTCGCGAACGCACCCTACGCGCTGAAAGGCCGACCTACAGGCGTTTGTGATCGGTTTTCCTCGTCACTCGGCCCTCGGCCCTGATTTCATCCGCCTGCACAGCAGGCGGATGAAATCATTGCAGCTTGCCGTGGCAATGCTTGTATTTCTTGCCGGATCCGCAGGGGCAGGGTTCGTTGCGGCCGACCTTGCGGCCTTCGCGCACGAAGGGCCTGGCCGGTTCGGCTTCGGCGGCGGCCTCTTCCTCGCCCTGCATGGCGCTGACGGCGGCGTGCTGGAATTCCATCTGTTCCTCGAGGGCACGGCGCTGGGCCTCGAGGGCGGCGATTTCTTCCTCGCTGTGGATGCGCACCTTGCTCAGCAGGGTGATCACGTCGTGCTTGATGCGCTCGAGCATGGCGGCGAACAGTTCGAAGGATTCGCGCTTGTATTCCTGCTTGGGATTCTTCTGGGCATAACCCCGCAGGTGGATGCCCTGGCGTAGTTGATCCATCAGGGCCAGGTGGTCGCGCCACTGGCTGTCGAGCACCTCGAGGAACACGGCCTTCTCGATGTGGCGCATGACTTCGGCGCCGTACTGCTCTTCCTTTTCCCGGTAGGCCTGTTCGACCGCCTCGACGATGCGCTGGCGCAGACCTTCCTCGTCGAGCTGATCCTCGCTGTCGAGCCAGCCCTGAATGTCCAGCTCCAGGCCGAATTCGGCCCTGAGAGCTTCGGTGAGGCCAGGAACGTCCCACTGCTCCTCGATGCTCTGCGGCGGGACATATTCGTCGATCAGGGCGTTGACCACGTCGGCGCGAATCGCGGTTATGGTCTCGGACAGATCCTCGCTCTCGAGGATTTCGTTGCGCTGGCCATAGATGACCTTGCGCTGGTCGTTGGCCACGTCGTCGTATTCGAGCAGCTGCTTGCGCATGTCGAAGTTGTGGCCTTCCACCTTGCGCTGGGCATTCTCGATGGCGCGGCTGACCCACGGGTGCTCGATGGCTTCGCCTTCCTGCATGCCCAGGCGCTGCATGATGGCCCCGACCCGGTCGGAGGCGAAGATGCGCATCAGGTTGTCCTCGAGGGACAGGTAGAAGCGGGACGAGCCCGGATCCCCCTGACGCCCGGAACGGCCGCGCAACTGGTTGTCCACACGCCGCGACTCGTGGCGCTCGGTGCCGA
>JALVBM010000272.1 GCA_027010665.1 Chromatiales bacterium | reverse complement strand
CCAGAAGGTCTGCCGGCTGTGGTCACCATTACCCTGGCCCTGGGTGTGCGCGCCATGGTTCGCCGCCGCGCCCTGTTGCGCCGCCTGCAGGCCGCCGAGACCCTGGGTGCCGCCACCGTGATCTGTACCGACAAGACCGGCACCCTGACCCGGAACGAGATGACCACCCGCCGCATCTGGCTGCCCGCCGGCGAGGTCGAGGTCACCGGCGTCGGCTACGATCCCGCCGGGCATTTCGAGGTGGATGGGCGGAAGATCGACTATCACCAGCGCCCCGATCTGCTGGCCCTTCTGCAGACCGGCCTGCTCTGCAATCACGCCCGGATCGAAAAGACCGACGAAGGCTGGCGCCAGATCGGCGAGCCCACCGAGGCGGCCCTGGTGGTCGCCGCCTACAAGGCCTGGCTGAGCCCGCCCACGCATTCCCGTATCGTCAGCGAGTTCTCCTTCAACTCGGAACGCAAGCGCATGACAGTGGTGGAGCAGACCGACGGTGGTCTGCTGGCCCATGCCAAGGGCGCACCGGAAGTGATCCTCGCGCGCTGCAGCCGGATTCTCGATGGCCATGATGAGCGTCCCCTGACCGACGCCGATCGTCAGGCCATCGAGCAGGCCTACACGGCCATGGCCCGCAGCGGACTGCGCACCCTGGCCCTGGCCCGGCGACGGCTGCCGGGCGACTTGCCGCTCGATGCCGATTCGGTGGAGCGGGAACTGACCTTCCTTGGCGTGGTCGGCATCATCGATCCACCACGCCCCGAGGTTCCCGACGCCATTCGCACCGCCCGCACGGCCGGCATTCGCACCGTCATGATCACCGGGGACGCGGCCGACACGGCCATGGCCATTTCCGAGCGCATCGGGCTCGGCGCCGAACAGGCCCTGACCGGACAGGATCTGCAATCGCTGGACGACGACCAGCTGCGCGAGATCCTGCGCGACAAACATGTTCTGTTCGCCCGGACCACGCCGGAACACAAGCTGCGCATCGTTTCCCTGCTGCAGGGGCTGGGCCACGTGGTGGGCATGACCGGCGACGGCGTCAACGATGCCCCGGCCCTGAAGAAGGCCGACATCGGCATCGCCATGGGCCGGCGCGGCACCGACGTGGCCAAGGGCGCGGCCGACATGATCCTCACCGACGACAACTTCGCCTCCATCATCGGCGCCGTCGAGGAAGGCCGCCGCCAGTACGACAACATCCAGAAATTCGTGCGTTATCTGCTGTCGTCCAACACCGGCGAGGTACTGGCGATCCTCGTCAACATCCTGCTCGGCGGACCACTGATCCTGCTGCCGGTACAGATCCTGTGGATGAACCTCGTGACCGACGGCATGACTGCCGTGGCTCTGGGCATGGAGCCAGCCGAAAAGGGCGTCATGCAGCGACCGCCCCGCCCCATTCACGAGCCGATCCTCGACCGGGCCGGCATCGTCATGATCGCCATCCTCGGCGGTTATATCAGCCTGGCCACACTATGGCTGTTCCACCACTACATTCGCGAAGGCACGGCAGCGGAGATCCTGCTGGCACAGACCATGGCGTTCACCGGCATCATCGTCCTGGAAAAGCTCAACGTCTTCAATTTCCGCGCCCTGCGCGAGCCCATGGCGGTGATCGGGTTCTTCTCCAATCCCTGGGTGCTGCTGGCCTGGACGGTGACGGTCGGCCTGCAGGTCTGTGCCGTCTACGTGCCCTTTCTGCAGGATGCTCTGCACACCGTTCCGCTGGGCTGGCACGACTGGGCGCTCATCTTCGCCGTCGCGGCCCCGGTGTTCATCGTTACGGAACTATACAAATGGTGGCGATGGCATCGAAGCCGACTGCAGCACGCCGAGTGACTGTGTGATATTTATCACACAAGAAGCGTGATCGGTCCTGCGGGAATTTTCAACACAAAAAAAATGGCGTATAGTCTTTGCCAACCCTGTCACAGAACATCGTCAGGGGGAGGAAACTTCCCGCTGCCTCAATGGGCACGGGAAATCCATTCGCCGCCCGCGAAAAATACAACGACAGGGTGGTGTAAAACGACTTGACCACACACGGGAGAATACCCATGCCGTATCCAGACGGCTGAAGTCCACCTGTCGCCAAATCACCCATCGATTCAGCGTTCCGGCCCTGTCTGTGTCGCCCCATGCCCGCGACGCCGGCGGTGTGCTGTTGCGCGGCGACCAACCATCTTGCATTACCAGCGGATACCCAAGAGGATTGAAATGAACCATCGCCCTACCCGTTTCCCCAGAACCCTGCTCGCAGCAGGAAGCGCCCTGCTGCTGGGTCTGACCGCGCCGGCCCAGGCCTTCGAAGGCATCAACATGTCAGGCTATCTGACCGTCAAGGGCACCTATGGCGCCAACGAGGACGCCAGTGGCCAGCAGCAGGACTACGGCCGCGGTTATGCCACCGACACCATCGATTTCAACACCCACGGCAGTCACGTGGGCATGCAGTTCGATGCCGAGGTTTCGGAAAAGATCGACACCACCGTCATCCTGCAGGCCCATGGCGGCCACAACAATTTCTCCCTCGCCGTGGAATGGGCCTACGTGGACTACAACTTCGACGACCGCAACAAGCTGCGTTTCGGCCGCTACAAGGGGCCGTTCTACATGATCTCCGAATACCAGGAAGTCGGCTACGCCTATCCCTGGGTCACCCCGCCGCTGGAGGTCTACGGCACCAACCCGATTTCCGCGGTCAACGGCCTGTCCTACATCTTCCAGACCACCACGCAGGGAGGCATGGACTTCCTGCTGGAAATCTACGGGGGCAATGGCGGTAACGAAACCGTGATTCAGCCGAACGTCATCGACAACTGGCCAGGCCCTTCACCTGTACCCCCCAAGGGAACTGTGGCCGAGTTCGATACCAAAAACATGATCGGTTTCAACTCCACGCTCGGCACCGACGCCGTGAAGTTCCGCATCGGTTATATGAGTACCAAAGTTGATGCCGCCGATTTTCAGATGAACAACGTCTCCGGCAGCTTCGGCGGCGTCGGTCTGATCGTCGACTGGCGCAACTTCCTCAGTTACATCGAGTATGTGGATCGCGATACCGACGATTCCGACGCCATGCAGGCCGCCTTTCCCGACCAGCGCGCCGGCTACATCACCCTGGGATACCGCTTTGGCGACTTCCTGCCCTACTTCACCTATGCCAAGCTGGATCGCGGCAAGACGGTAACCACCAATTCCGCTGCCCTCAAGCAGTCCTCCATGACCCTGGGCCTGCGCTACGA
>JALVBM010000271.1 GCA_027010665.1 Chromatiales bacterium | reverse complement strand
GAGGCCCTCGACAGCCTGGAACCGCTGGGCGCGGATGCCGGCCTGCTGCGTCGCCTCGGACGCTACATCGTGGAACGGCAGCACTGACCGGAAACGTGGGGCTCCCCGCCCTGTGCTAGAATGATTCATTTCCGTACACCGGGCCTGCCGTTCCGCCATCATGACCGATGCTGCCGATTTCCCGCTGCTGTTTTCCATCGACGATCCGGCCGGGCTGCGCGAGTTGTCCGTGGCCGAGCTGGAACAGCTGGCGGATGAACTGCGGCAGTTCCTGATCCGCTCGGTCAGCCGCACCGGCGGCCATCTCGCCGCCGGCCTCGGCACGGTGGAGCTGACCATCGCCCTGCACCACGTCTTCGCGACCCCGGAAGATCGGCTGGTCTGGGACGTGGGCCACCAGAGCTATCCCCACAAGATCCTCACCGGCCGCCGCGACCGCATGCCCACCCTGCGCCAGCGCGGCGGCCTGGCCGGTTTCCCCAAGCGCGAGGAAAGCCCCTACGACACCTTCGGCGTGGGCCATTCCAGCACTTCCATCAGCGCCGCCCTGGGCATGGCCATCGCCGCCCGCCAGCAGGGCTCCGACCGGCGCGTGGTGGCCGTGATCGGTGATGGCGCCCTGACCGCCGGCATGGCCTTCGAGGCCCTGAATCACGCCGGGGATCTGGACGCCAACCTGCTGGTGATCCTCAACGACAACGAAATGTCCATCTCGCCCAACGTGGGCGGGCTGTCCAACTATTTCGCCAAGATCCTCTCCGGCCGGCTCTACTCGAGCATGCGCGAAGGGTCGAAGAAGGTGCTGGGCGTGATGCCCTCCATGTGGGAGCTGGCGCGCCGCGCCGAGGAACACGTCAAGGGCATGGTGGTGCCTGGCACCCTGTTCGAGGAACTGGGCTTCAACTACATCGGCCCGGTGGACGGCCACGATCTCGACACCTTGGTCACCACCCTGCGCAACCTGCGCGCCCTCAAGGGACCGCAGTTCCTGCACATCGTTACCCGCAAGGGCAAGGGCTTCGAGCCGGCGGAGGAAAACCCCTGTGACTATCACGGCGTGGGCCGCTTTCACCCCGAATCGGGCAAAATGGAACCGAAGGCCGCCACCGGCCCCACCTATACCCAGGTGTTCGGCGACTGGCTGTGCGACATGGCCGCCAGCGATCCACAACTGGTCGCCATCACCCCGGCCATGCGCGAGGGCTCGGGACTGGTGCGCTTCTCCGAGGAATACCCGAATCGCTATTTCGACGTGGGTATCGCCGAACAGCATGCGGTGACCCTGGCCGCCGGCATGGCCTGCGACGGCCTCCGCCCGGTAGTGGCCATCTATTCCACCTTCCTGCAGCGGGCCTACGACCAGCTCATCCACGACGTGGCCCTGCAGGCTCTGCCGGTGCTGTTCGCCATCGATCGGGCCGGCGTGGTCGGCCCCGACGGTCCCACCCATGCCGGCAGCTTCGATCTGAGCTTCCTCCGCGCCATTCCCAACATGCTGATCATGGCACCGGCCGACGAGAACGAATGCCGGCGGATGCTCAGTACCGGTTATGCCCACGAAGGCCCTGCGGCCGTGCGCTACCCCCGTGGCACCGGCCCGGGGGTGGCGGTCGATTCCTCCCTGGAGCCCCTGCCCGTCGGCAAGGCCGAAGTCCGCCGCGAAGGCCGGCGCGTGGCCCTGATGTCATTCGGTGCCGTGCTGGAGACGGCACTGACCGCCGGCGAGGCGCTCGATGCCACCGTGGTCAACATGCGCTTCGTCAAGCCGCTGGACGAGTCGCTGCTGCGGGAACTGGCCGCCAGCCACGATCTGCTGGTCACACTCGAGGACAATGTGGTCATGGGCGGTGCCGGCAGCGCCGTCAACGAGTTCCTGGCCGCCGAGCACGCCCTGATCCCGGTGCTCAACCTCGGCCTGCCGGATCGCTTCCAGGAACACGGCACCCGCGAGGAGCTGCTGGCCGAGGCCGGGCTGACCCCCGATGCTATAATCCGCGCCGTCCAGGCCTTCCTGCATCACGAGCCCCTTGCCAAACACGCCACACTCGCTTAAAGTCCCAGTATTTTAATCAGGTATTGACATGCCCCCACGCTATACGCTGAAAATCCTTGCGGATTTCGCCGCTGCCCACCTGTTGCGCGGTTACGACGGGGCATGCAGCCGCCTGCACGGCCACAACTGGAAGGTGGAAGTGGAAGTGGTCGCCACCGCCCTCGACGCCATCGGCATGGGCGTGGACTTCAAGGTCATCAAGGCCGCCACCCGCGACGTGCTGGCCCGGCTGGACCATTACAACCTGAACGAGATTCCCCCCTTCGACACGGTCAACCCGACCGCCGAGAACCTCGCCGCCTTCCTGTACGGCGAACTGTCGAAGGCCCTGAACACCGACACGGTGACGGTCAGCGCCATCACGCTGTGGGAGACCGACCGCGCCTGTGTCACCTATACCGAGGACTGAACGCGATGAGCGCCACCATCGAAGACGTACAGAGCAGCCGGGACACCCGCCAGATCCCCATCAACAAGGTGGGCATCAAGGATATCCGCCACCCGGTGCGGGTGCGGGATCGCAGCGCCGGCGAGCAGCACACCATCGCCAATTTCAACATGTACGTGAACCTGCCCCACAACTTCAAGGGCACCCACATGTCGCGCTTCGTGGAGATCCTCAATCGCCACGAACGGGAGATCTCCGTGGAGTCGTTCCGCGAGATGCTGCACGAGATGGCCGAAAAACTCGAAGCGGCCTCCGGCCACATCGAAATGTCCTTCCCCTACTTCATCAACAAGACCGCCCCGGTCTCTGGCGTGCAGAGCCTGATGGACTACGACGTGACCTTCATCGGCGAAGTCCACGACGGCGTGGACGAGATGACCATCAAGGTCCTGGTGCCCGTCACCAGTCTTTGCCCCTGCTCCAAGAAGATTGCCGATCGTGGCGCCCACAACCAGCGCTCCCACGTCACCGTCACCGCCCGCATCCGTGATTTCGTCTGGATCGAGGAACTGATCGAACTGGTGGAACAGGAAGCCTCCTGCGAACTCTACGGCCTGCTCAAGCGGCCCGACGAGAAACTGGTCACCGAACGCGCCTACGACAATCCCAAGTTCGTGGAAGACATGGTCCGTGACGTGGCCGCCCGCCTCAATGCCGACGACCGCATCGTTGCCTACGTGGTGGAATCGGAAAACTTCGAATCCATCCACAACCACTCGGCCTATGCGCTGATCGAGCGGGACAAGGAGAAGGA
>JALVBM010000270.1 GCA_027010665.1 Chromatiales bacterium | reverse complement strand
TCCCGGTCGATCATCATGAACGCGGTCTGGGCGCTGTCCAGGGCGCGCTGCAGGCGGAAGGCCTCCTCTTCCTTGCGGCGGCGCTCGGTGTTGTCGTGCCACTGCACCACATAGCCGAGCCGGTTGCCGCTGGCATCGGCGAGCACACGGGTCTCGTGCTCGAACAGGAACGGCCCGGGCGTGATCACGCCCTTGCGCACCTCGCCCGGCTGCAACTGGTGCAGGATGCGCTTGATGGCATCCGGATCCTTGTGATAGCGATGGATGCTGCCGCCCAGGACCATCTCGGCCCTGAAGCCGGGCAGGTACTTCGCCAGTTCGTCCTCCAGCTCGGTGAGCACTTCACGGGCCTGGCGGTTGACGAAGACGATGTTCTCCTCGGCATCGGCGATCATGATGTTGATGGGCGCGTGTTCGAGGATCTGCTTGAGTACTTCGATGTCGCCGAGAATCGGGCCTTCCTGGGCGACCGCAGCGGTGGCCTTGACGTTGCTGGGCATGGGTTCGTCCTCCGTTTCATAGGCGCCGAGCATGGTCTCGGCAATCAGGTTCAGTGCCTCCCGCCAGGCCCTGGCCACGGGGCGGGTCCAGGTGCGGCCGGCAGCCTCGGCCATCACGTCGAGCAGGGTCTCGGCGACGGCGGTGTAGTGTTCCGGTTCGGCGCCATAGCCCTGATGGCGGGCGCCCATCTGCTGCAGCACGGGCACCAGCCTGTCGGGCTGGCGCAGGTTGGCCACCACCAGTTTCAGGGCGCCGGCCAGCTTCTGCTTCTGGCGCGCGACGCTGGTATTGGCGAACAGCGGCTCGACCGCGGGATAACGGCGGAACAGTTCCTCGTAGAACCGGCTCACCACCGTATCGAGTTTCGGTTCCAGCCTGGCGAAGCTCTTTTCCAGCCGTTCGATGTCGAGCGGCAGTTGCCCGGCGTCACTGCCCGCGTCGGCAGGCGCGTTCGGTGACGGGGACTCGTCTGCCTGCATCCAGGCCAGCGGGTCGTATCCCAGTTTCTGTTTCTTGGCGCTCATGGGTGCTCCTTGGCAATGTCAACCGCCGAACCAGGACAGGCCGGCAAGAATTTCGTCCAGCATGCAGCAACGACCGGCAACGGGCCGGGGACGCGCCTTGATGGCAGCCCGGTTCGCCTTGCGCATGCGTGCATCGGGCCTGACATGGCGTTTTCGGGCGTTATCCGGCATGGCTCATCTCCTCGACCGACAGGGTGCGGCGCTGCCAGACATCGTCTGCCAGCGCCTGGTAATCGAGCGCGCCGTTGCTGCGCGCCTGGTACTCGAAAATGGTCTGGCCGAATCCGGGACTCTCGGCCAGGGCCACCGATTCGCGGATCGGCGTGCACAGAACCTGTCCCGGAAAATGATCCAGCAGTTTCTCGCGCACCTCGCGCGCCAGTCGGCGGCGTGCATGGAAACGGGTCAGGACGACCCACTTGTGGATCTCCCGTTTCAGGGTCTCCTCGATGTGCGTAAAGATGGCCATCAGGCGCGCCAGCCCCTGCAGGGAGAAGAAGTCGCCGGCCACCGGGATCAGCACCTCGCGGCAGGCCAGCAGGGCGTTCATGCCCAGGATGCCCGACGAAGGCGGGCAGTCGATCAGGATCGCGTCGTAATCCGCCACCTCGCCGAGCGCGTCGCGCAGCAGGAATCCGCGCCGCGCGCCACCGTCCTGCAGATGCTCCAGCTCGCCCAGCCGCTCGCCGGCGGGCAGCAGATCCAGGTTGTCCCGTACCGTCACTACCGCGTCTTCCAGCGATGCCTCGCCGAGCATCAGGACATCGACACCCGGCTGATTCCGGCGCAGTGCGCCGAGGCCGGCCGTCAGATGGGCCTGGGGATCGAGATCGATGGCCAGCACGCGGCGCCCCTGCCGCGCCAGGGCATGGCCGAGATTCAGGGTGGTCGTGGTCTTGCCCACCCCGCCCTTCTGGTTCATCACCGCCAGCATGCGCATCGGCCCTCGTCCGTCATTCGCCCAGGTTGTCCATCACCGCCAGCTCCCGGGAATTGAGCAGGCGATCCACGTCCAGCACGATCACCATCTTGTCCTCGACGCCGGCCAGGCCGGTGATGAATTCGCTCTCCACCGCGCCGCCGAAATCGGGCGCCGGCTTGATGCCCGCCTCGGGGATGTTGTAGACATCGGACACCGCGTCCACCACGATCCCCATGATGCGGGTGCGGTTGCCGCTCTCCACCCGCAGCACGATGACCACCGTCATGGGACCATATTCCATGGGCGGCAGGCCGAAACGCAGGCGCATGTCCACCACCGGCACGATGGTGCCGCGCAGGTTGATCACGCCGAGAATGTAGTCGGGCGTATTGGGAATGCCGGTCACCGAATCCCAGCCCTTGATTTCCTGCACGCGCAGGATGTCCACGCCATATTCCTCGTCCCCCAGGGTGAAGGTGAGGAACTGATCCTCGCCACCCTGACCCACTTCACCGCTCAGGGCCGAATCGATTTGCAGGGCATCCATGATCTCGTCTCTCCCGTCAGGCCGCGCGGGTGTCGGCGTTGCCCGTCTGTTGCTGTCGCGCCAGGCCGATGAGGCCGGTGATGTCCAGAATCAGGGCCACGGTGCCGTCGCCGAGGATGGTGGCGCCGGAGATGCCGTCCACCTTGCGGAAGTTGGTCTCCAGGCTCTTGATCACCACCTGCTGCTGGCCGAGCAGATCGTCCACGAACAGGGCGATCTTGTTGCCTTCGCTTTCCACCACCACCAGCAGGCCGTCCTCGAGGCGGCGGGCATCGGCCTGCACGCCGAACACGTCGGCGAGACGCACGATGGGGATGTATTCGTCGCGCAGACAGTAGACCTGCGCCGATCCGGTCACCGACTTGACGAATTCGGGCTCGACCTGCAGCGACTCGATGATGGCAATCAGGGGCACGATGTAGATCTCCTGCCCCACGCGCACGCTCTGGCCGTCGAGAATGGCCAGCGTCAGCGGCAGGCGGATGGTAAAGGTGGAACCCTGACCCGGTTCGCTCTGCACGTCCACGGTCCCGCCGAGGGCGCGGATGTTCTTGCGCACCACATCCATGCCCACGCCGCGGCCCGAGACATCGGAAACCGTTTCCGCGGTGGAGAAGCCCGGAGCGAAGATCAGTTCGTATACCTGTTCGTCGGTCAGATGATCTTCGGCATCGACCAGGCCGTTCTCGACGGCCTTGGCCAGGATGCGCTCGCGATTGAGGCCGGCGCCGTCGTCACGGATCTCGATGACGATGTTGCCGCCTTC
>JALVBM010000269.1 GCA_027010665.1 Chromatiales bacterium | reverse complement strand
TACAGAAGGGGCAGACGGCGACCGAGAAGGGAATGCCCAGCAGGAAGGCACCCCACAGGCCGGTCACCTTGCGGCCACGCACCCCGAACCAGGGCAGGCGGATCTTCAGCCAGCCGGGCCACATCAGACCCAGCAGAATCAGTAGCGGTCCCAGCACCAGCCCCCATTGTCGGCCCATGATGGACTTGACCCAGTCGCCCCCCAGGGCCGCGGCCACGCCAAGCACCACGTGGGTCACCACCAGACCGGCGACGAAGGCGCTGCCCATGGCCAGGGCGCGGCGCTCCTCGCCGGCCTTGGTCACATAGGCCAGCATGACCGGGATCGAGGCGAAGGACACCGGATTGAAGCTGAACAGGAAACCGGCCAGAAACGCCAGGCCGATGCCCGCCCAGCTGGCCTGCTGCAGCGTTTCGCGCAGGGTCTGGGCATTGATCTCGAACTGCGGCAGCACCAGCACCAGCGCCGTGCCCAGCAGCAGGGCCGCGGTGAGCCAGGGACTGCCCTTCGCGGCCCGCGACAGCAATTGCTGGCCGTCCTGGTGAATGCCACGCAGGGCAGCAAAGACCATGGGCAGGGTGAACAGGGTGGCGAACAGCCAGCCGGCCAGGGCGGCAAAGGCCAGGGAATCGACCGTCATCGCAAAGCCCAGCACCACCAGCACCAACGGCAGGGTACAGGCCGGCAACGTGAGCCCGAGCCGCACGCCATCGGGCAACCGCTGGCCGCCGGGGATGAGCCGATGGAATTCGAGATGCGGGATCGGCAGATAGACGAAGCGCGAAACGATGTAGACAACGGCCATTACCGAGAGAATGATGCTCGGCAGCCAGGGTCCCCAGTTGGGCGGGGTGGTAAGGGCCGTCACACCGGTGAACAGGCCGCTGAGCAGCAGGCCGCGGGTGAACCACACCACCAGCAATCCCTGGCAGCAGGTCTGCCGATCGGCGCGGTTGGCGCGCACGGCATAGAGGGTATTGGTGGCGATGGTGCAGGGCTCGAAGAAGGCCAGCAGGCCCAGCAGCGTCGCCAGCGCCAGCAGCAGCGTTATCATGCCGGCGCCCCCTGCGCTTCGTCACCGAGGCGCTCGCGCAGCGCGGCTTCCAGCTTGCCCTTCGACGGCAGGCCGGTGAAGACCAGATCCCCGTCGATGGCGATGGCCGGCGTGGACATCACGCCCAGTTTCACGGCGTGATCCATTTCTTCGAGGATATTCACCTCGCGCCAGTGAATGCGTTCGCCACCGAGTTCCTCGGCCAGCTTGCGCAGGACCTCCTTGGCGTGACCGCACTTGCTGCAGCCGGGCGAGGCAAAGACTTCGACTTGAACGGGCATGATCGGGACTCCTGAGGTCGGACATCGATGATGGATGCCGACAGCATAGCCCCTGGAGCCGACTCCAGGTCAAGCCCGTTGGCGGCAATTCTCAACGCCGATACATGCCGGGTGACATGCCGCTCCCGCCCGGCACCGGCGGCCGACCCACGGGCCGGCCGGAACGGGGCATCCCGGCACGCGGCACGGGCGATGGCCGCCCCAGCGGCAATCGGTTGGACGGCAGCAACCGGTCCAGGCGCCAGCCGCCTGCCTGGCGATGCAGTTCCAGACGCACGGGCCGATCCGTCGGCAGTTGCCCCACACCGGCCGCAGCGAAACGCAAGCCGTCGATGCCCAGCCGGCCATCGCCGAGCGGGCGCACGAAGCCCTGGATCACGGCCCGGCCGATGGAACCGTCAAAGGGCAGCAGGGAAACGGGCTGCATCACCCGGACCCGTAACGTCTGCCCCTCGAGGCGGCCGCGCAGCCGCACCTCGCCGACCGGCGGCTCGCCCGGCAGCCGCAGGGCCAGATCGCCCAGACGCCAGCCCGACGGCCTCGCCTTGGGTACGCCCACCACCAGCACCTCACCAGTCGGTGCCGGCGCGATGCGCGTGGCGTGAATCACGCCCGCCGGATCCCGGAAACCGCTCACGGCCACCCGCTCGCCCACGGCCGGTCGCGGGCCAGCGAAGCGCACGCGTTGTCCGAGAACGGTGAAAATGTCTTCGTTCACCCCGGTCACCGGCCCGATGACCTCGTGACGCACGTGGGCCTCGTCGGCGAACAACCCGCCCTTGCGGGGCACGGCGTGCAGGGCCACGACCTCGCCCACGGCGAAGGCGTGCGTCGAAACGGCTTCGCCGTCCACGCGGATACGGGTGTCACGATCGGTTTCCACCTCGGCGCCGTTGACGAAGATGCTGCCGAAGCCGGTGATCTCGCCCACGATCCCGGTGCCGCCGATCCCCGATTCCCGGGCCAGAATGCCGGTGCCGCCGATGCCGCTCTCGTCTCCCGGCTCCAGAACCGCTATCTGTTTCGGCGCCGAAGTCCCGCAGGCCGCCAGCCAGCCGGTCAGCAGGGCGGCGAAAATGCCGTGTGCGATCTTCATGGGTTCTCCCCTCCGTTTTGCCGGGCCTCGTCGTACCAGTAGACGCCGAACCGCATGCGCTGCTGCGCATCCGGGGCCCCGGCATCGTGTTGCTGCCGGTGCAGGGCCTCGGCATTGAGTTTCTGCAACAGGGCCTCCCCCTCGCGCCGGGCCAGCTCGCGCAAGTGGGCGACCGAATGGGGCGTGAGCCGGTCGTAGTAGACGCTGCGCTCGAGCATGGGCTCGCCTTCCTGCAGCAGGTTGTGGGCACAGGCGGCCAGATGATCGTGCACGTTGCGACCCATGAAGAAGGCCTGCTCGGCGAAGTCCTTCGCTGGCACGAAGGCCTTGCGGTCGAGGCAGATTTCGCCCTGCGCGTTCCGGCTGACCATGCCCAGGCGCAGCCATTCGTCGAGGATGGCGCGCGGACGCACGTCCTTGCTCACGCTGGCCACCAGATCGTCGAAACCCGGCCCCCGCTCGTCGGCATCGCGCGGCAGGCAGCGGGGCTCGCCGTCGGCATCGAGATATTCGGGAAAGGCCAGCCAGCGGGCGACGATGGCGCCACCGAGGGTGGCCACCCGGGCCGCCTCCTCCGCTTCGTCGCCACGGCGCAGGCGCTTGATGTCCTTCCGATGCACACCGGTCAATATATAGATCCGGCTGTCGCTCGGCGCCTTGCCGTCGACCGCGAAATCCGCTTCCGCCACTTCCACGTAGACCCCTTTCAGGAGTTCCCGCAACTGGGGATAGGTGATCCCCTTGCGGATCAGCAGCCGCACCAGCGGCCGACACAGCCAGGCCACCGCCTGCAGCAGCGGGGCGTTGGTATCGGGCAATCGATCGTTGTCCATGCTCTCGTCCGGTTCGAAATTTCTTGCGCTTTTTCGACATTCTAGCTTGACGTGGGAAAATTTACCACATATGATTCACCCAATGTGGGATATTTTCCCACTTGATGTTGAACAATTTTCACTTCCAAAACAGGAGATATCATCATGAAGACCATCACCAAGACCCTGATTTTCAACGTTTCCCTGGCTCTGCTCGGCGGCGCCGGCGCGGCCCTGGCCGATACGGCCACCGACGGCGAGCCGGCACTGGATCGGGAGCAGTTGCAGGTTCAGGCCCGCGAGCGCGAACAGATGGCCCGGGAACATGGTGAACAGATGCAGATCCGTGCCCGCGAGCACGGCGACGAGATGGCCGGCGCCGGCCAGGCCAGCGGCGAAACCCTGCGCAACCGGACGGGTGACGCGCGCGACACGGCCGGCCGGATGGGTGGTGAGATGCAGGGTCGTGCCCGTGAGTACGGCAATGTAATGGAAACGGCCGGACGCGACTTCGGTGACCGGATGCAGAGCACCAACCGCCAGCATGCGCAGCAGTACCGCAATCAGGCCCGGCAACAGGGCATGGGCAATGCCCGCGGCGGCATGATGCAGCGTCCCATGGGCGGCGCCGGTCGCATGCGTTGACAACGAAAGGGTGAACGGCGGCGCCAGGCGCCGCCGTCACTTTCACAAATTCGGTAAAACTTCGAACAGACCAGAGAGAAGGAACAATGCAGAAAAAGCAAATCCTGGCCGCAGCCGGGCTGATGGCGCTGACACTGGCGGCCCATGCCGCAGGGCAGTGGAGCGTATCGGCCGGCTACGACTACACCAGCGGCGACTACGGCGGCGACACGACCACCACCATTCACACCATCCCCGTCACCATCAACTACCTGGATGGCGCCTGGCGCACCACGGTCACGGTGCCATGGATCTCGGTCACCGGCAACGGCTCCGTCATCCCCGGACCCGGGGGTCCCATGAGCTTCAGTTCCGGTGGCAGTTCCTTTGGCATGGGCTGGCGGGCGCCGAGTTCGTCCACCGTCACCAACACCGGCCTGGGCGACGTGACGGCCACGATTGGCCGGGCACTATTTTCGCAAAGCAAGGGATTCTACGAAGTCTCGGCGCGGGTGAAGTTCGGCACGGCCGATCCCGACAAGTATCTCGGCACCGGCGAGAACGACTATGCCCTGCAGTTCGACGGCATGCTGGGTGACGACAAGGTCCTGCCCTTCTTCACTCTCGGTTACTACATCACCGGTGATCCGGCCGGCTATACCTACAACGATGTGCCCTATGGCAGCGTGGGCCTGATGTTCCGCAACGCGCCGGGCACCAGTGTGGGCGTGGGTTACGACTATCGCTCGACCACCATCGACGGCACCGATGATCTTCAGCAGATCAGCGCCTTCTATGGCTGGCAGACCCAATCCGGCTGGAACGGCAACGTGTCGGGCCTCGTGGGACTCAGCAATTCCGCGCCGGACGTGGGTTTCAACATCACCCTGGGCCGGGTGTTCTGATCCGGCTCAGCCCTCGAGCCACTGGAGCAGCGGCAGCGCCAGCCAGGCGGCAAAGAAACCGATGCTCCAGATGCCAACCGAAACCCACCAGATCCGCCGGTTCCAGACCATGGCCCGGTTGCAGGCCTGGCCCAGCTCCGCGTCGGCCGGGCAGGACCGGCCCGGGCGATACATGGCCCAGCCGGCCAGCGCCAGGATGATCGCCGAGAAGGCGAACACCCACACCTTGTGCTGGCTGAGGGTGATCAGGAACGGAAAGGTGCTGGTCATGGCCGCCACCGTGGCACCCAGCCCCAGGGTCACCAGGGTGATGGGCAGGGCGCAGCACACCAGCGTGCCGGTGGTGGTGAACAGCGCCAGCCAGGTGAGGCCCTGCCCGCCTCGGCCAGACGGGCCTGATACCGTGTTCCGTTCCGCCATCATTCGATCGCCTTGCGGGTCATGCTGCGGTAGGTGAAGCCGGCATCCTGGAAGAGCTGCTTCATCTGTGCCTCGGTCAGCTCCGTGCCTTCTTTCACGTCCACGGTGACCAGGCCCTTGTCCAGATCCACGTGCACCTTCTTCACGCCGTCGATGGCCTTGAGCTTTTTCTCGATCCCGTAGGCACAGTACGGACAGGCCAGACCGTCGACGCGCATCTGGTATTCCACGCCGGCGGCGAACGCGACCTGGCTGAGCCAGGCGGCCAGGAGTGTGATCAGCAGTCGGGTTTTCATGTCGTATCCTCTTTTGGGGTTTGATGGACTGAATCAGAGGTGCCATTCCAGCGTCAGCTTGGCGCGGTAGTCCGATTCGGGTTGATTGCCATTGAGATTCGAATAGACCGGGATCTGCACGCCCGCCTTGACGGCGAAATTGCGCAGTGTCCAGAACAGTCCCGGTGAAAGGAACCATTCGCTGCCACCGGTATCCGCCAGGTCCACGCCATTGAAGCGGGCCTTCTGGCCATACTCGCCATTGAGTTCGAGCAGCCAGACCGTATCCGGTTCCAGATACCCGCGCGGGTTCGGACGGATGCCGGCCACGAAATCGACCAGCAGCTTGTCGCCCCGTTCCACACCGGCCGGATTGGTGCCGTTGACGCGATAGCGAATGCTGGCCCAGCGGTATTGCCTGCGGCTCTCGTAACCGTAGGCCAGGCCCAGGATGCCATCGGTGGTTCCCTTGCCCAGCGGCGGCGCGCCGGACGTGTCTGCCGTGTCGGTGATGACCTTCAGGGCCACGGCCATCGATTCCTGCAAGCCCAGCGAATCCCGGCGCCAGAAGCGATACTTGGTAAACAGGGCCAGATCGCCGGCCCCGCTGCGCGTTTGGGTGCCATCGTCCTTGCGCACATAGGGCAGATCCACGCCGGCGGCCCAGTCGCCCGTCAGGCCATAGGTCAGCTCCAGGGCCAGCTCCTGTTCGTTTTCATCACCGGCCTTTTCGGTGGCGGTCTCCACGGCAATCTCGACGCCCCCCTTGTAGAGCACATGGGGACCGAGACCAAAGATGGGATCATGGGCCCGAACCGGCATCGACAGCAGCAGGCCAACGGCTGCCGTGACCACGAGCGACCCGGTGCGGGGGAAGGATTTGTGCATGATTCGACTTCCTCGCAAACGAAGATGTAAGGTTCTGGACAAGCTGGAGTACCCTCCAGGTTCCATGGATTTCACAGGGTTTGGATAGCTTGCGGACAAGCCTATTCCCTGGAGCTGACTCCAGGTCAAGGCCCGATCATGAATTTTTCCTCAAGCGCAGAGTCTGTACACTGGCACGGACCCGGGAGACTGCCATGAGTGACTCGCTGACCATCGGCCGGCTGGCACGCGCTGCCGGCGTCAACGTGGAGACCATCCGTTACTATCAGCGGGTCGGCCTCATCGAGGAACCGCCCCGTCCGGCGGCGGGTTATCGTCGCTATTCGCCGTCCACCATCGACCGCATCCGTTTCATCAAGCGCGCCCAGGAACTCGGATTCAGTCTTCGTGAAATCCGCGAACTGCTGGATCTGGGAGAAGGTCACTGTGCCGACGTGAAGGCCCGCGCGCAGGCCCGTCGGGAACACGTGGCAAGACAGATTGCCGATCTGCAGGCCCTGCAGACGACGCTGGATACCCTGATTCAGGCCTGCGAACAGGACGAGGATGGCGCCCGTTGTCCCATCGTCGAGAGCCTGCTCGGCAAAGATTGATGCAAATCAAGCCTTGCCCTTGAAATGGGCCCTTTCGCCATTACGATAGGGTTACGACAAATTGATTCCACAACAAACGGAGAAAAACCATGTCCATCGAAGTCAACGGCAAGGTCATCGAAACCGACGAGGAAGGCTACCTGCTCAACCCGGAAGACTGGGACGAGGATGTGGCCCGGGCCATCGCCGAGAAGGAAGGCATCGAGCTGACCGAAATCCACTGGGGCCTGATTCGCTATTTCCGCGACTACTACGAGGAACACAAGGGCAAGCACCCGAGCATGGCCATTCTGCTGCGCACCCTGGGCAAGGTGCATGGCGATCATTACGAAGACGAAAAGGCCTACGAGAAATTCCTGTATTCGCTCTTCCCCACCAACCCGATTGCCGAGATCAGCAAGCTGGCCGGGATTCCCAAGGCCGCCGTGCTGGCCGAAGAGGAAAACTGATCCCGCCAGACGGCTTTGCCTGCCCGGGGCCGGTTCCCGAGGGAGCCGGCCCTTTCATTTTCGCCTTTTCCCCGAGGCGGCCTTCGCCGCCGTTCGTTACCGCCGACACGGCAATGGCCTGACGAGGCTGTGCCGGCCGCTCGTGCGCCGCAGCGGATCCTGCCGGTAATATTGTCGCAACAGGGCATAGACGCCCGGCTCTGCCTCGTGCAGGCGCGCCGGGGTTTCGAAGAATTCCTCGCTCACCACGGCAAAGAACTCGGCGGGACTCTCCGCGGCATAGGGATCGATGCCCGCATGCGGATGGTGTTCGAGTTGTCGTTGCAGACGCGCGTAGGCGCGGGTGAAGGTGCGCGTCCACTCACGGCGGTTCATGTCCGGATGCAATGGCGGCATGCCGTTGGCCACGCCGTTGCCCATGTCCAGCTTGTGGGCGAACTCGTGCAGGATCACGTTCGAACCTTCGCCATGGGGATGAGCGCCGGGCCGGGCGTCGTCCCAGGCCAGGATCACCGGCCCCTGTTCCCAGGCCTCGCCGTCGAGCAGGCTGTACTCCTCGTGCACCAGCCCGATGTCATCGGTCACCTCGTGGGCCACGGCAAAGTTGCCGGGGTAGACGAGGATCTCCCGCCAGCCGTCGTAGTCGGCCAGATCGAGATTCAGGATCAGCAGACAGGCCTCGGCGGCAATCCAGGCGCGCATGAAATCATCGACCTGCTGGCCACCGGCACCGTGGATGACCTTGCGGTGCAGGAACAGGCTGGCCAGCTCGCGCAGACGGTGCAATTCCCGACGATCCAGCCCGTAACGATCCACGCCGGCATCCAGCACCCGTTCCCAAAGCCCGACGGGAATGCGGCCATGCCGCAACTGGCGTTGTTGTGACCAGCGCTGCCAGTGGCGCCAGGGACCGATCATGAATGCCGGACCTCGACCGGATCCTGATGAATGATGATCTCCGCATCGGGCAACAGCGCCTTGATGGCCGCGTCCACCTGGTCGGCAATGGCATGGGCCTGTGCCAGAGGCAGATCCGCATCCAGTTCCAGATGCAACTGCACGAAGCGGGTCTGGCCGGACTGGCGGGTGCGCAGATCGTGCACGCCGAGGACTGCCGGCTGGCTGCGTGCCGCGTTCAGAATCTTCTGCTGGATATCCATGGGCAATTCCCGATCCATCAGTTGCTGCAAAGCCTCATAACCGATGCGCAGGGCACTGGCAAAGATATAGACAGCAATGCCAATGGCGATGATCGGATCCACCCGTTGCCAGCCCTGGCCGGCCAGCGCCAGGGCCACGATGATGCCGATGTTGGTCAGCAGATCACTGGCATAGTGCAGTGCATCGGCCCGTATGGCAGTGGAGGCCGTCGCCCGGATCGTACGCCGCTGAACGAACAGCAAACCGAGCGTCATGACGATGGAGAAAACCATGATCCCGATACCAATCCCGACGGCTTCCAGCGGACCGGGATGGCGCAACCGGTCGATGGCGTGCAGCACCAGAAACACGGCAGAGCCGCTGATGAACGCGGCCTGCACGAGACCGGCCAGCGGTTCCGCCTTGCCGTGCCCGAAGCGGTGCTCGGCATCCGCCGGCTGCAGGGACCAGCGCACGGCCAAAAGGTTGATCAGGGAAGCCATGCTGTCCATGAGTGAATCCACCAGCGAGGCCAGGATGCTCACGGAACCGGTCATCAACCAGGCCACGAACTTGACGACGATGAGCACCGACGCCGTAGCCACCGAGGCCATTGCGGTGCGTTTGAGCAGGCGGGCCTTGTCCGCCACGGTCGTCTGCCGGATCTGTGCGGGTGTCGTCATGAAGCGTTCCATTGTACGGCAGGCAACGACAGGATTCAGCGCGCGTGCCAGCCCCGCCTGTGTCCCCGACCGCAGCCCGGCCCATTTCGCCCGGCACATCGTTGAAATGCTGGCAGATGATTTTCCTGTGAAGCGTGCTGCAAATTCCGGAAAACCGCCTGTACATCGGGATAGTCCCGGGTCTGCTCCAGCAATCGATCGTACATGTCGGCATTGGCAATCTCGGCTTCGACACCCATCCGGCAGGCGGATTCCACGCTTTCCGGTACGGCGATTCGTGTCGGCCAATCATCTGCCGGTATCGGCACCCCGTATTTTTCATACAGGGGAAGCAGCGCATCGATATGGCGCTGTTCGGCCTCGACGATATTGACGAAAGGCCGGACAGGCCCAAACCGGTCGATCACAGCCCGATAGGTGGCACGCGCCTTGTATTCGTCGTTCAGGGCCTCGTCGAGAGCCTGCTGCAACAGTTCGGCACTCATTTCAACCACGACTCCGCCGTCTTGCGATCCGGCACGCCACCGGCATGCACCACCTTGCCATCCACGACCACACCGGGCGTGGACATGACGCCATAACCCATGATTTCGCCGATATCCTCGACCTTTTCGATTTCGACATCTACGCCAAGCGCCCTGGCGGTTTCCTCGATGATCTTTTGCGTGGCCTTGCAGTTGGCGCAGCCGGTACCCAGAACCTTGATGGTTTTCATGTCATTCTCCCCTCGTCGTTTGAAATCATGTCAGCAGCAGGACTGGCCGCTGGCGGTCGTGCCACAGCAGGACTCCGCTACCGGCGCGTCGTCGTCATCACCTGAACAACAGCCCGTATCGGACGGAAATGCTTCGGCGTCGAAAGCGGCATCCAGCTTCTCGGCAGCTTCGTCCCGGATGTGCCGCGCCACCTCGATGACGGTCGCAATCTGGTTCTCGGGAACACCCATTTCCCGCAGGCGGCGCAACTGGCATAGCCCCATGTCGGGATGCCTGGCGGCGATGCCGGCAGCCAGGGATATCGTGGACACGATGGAACTGTGCAATTGGGGTTCGTTTTTCATCGTCATCTCCTGTGTGCGTTGTCAAAACTTTCAAATGCGCTGTAGGAGCGGCGCCCTCGCCGCGATTGAACGGTGGCTGGTAGCTGGGAACGGGTAGCGGGTAAAAACGGGGTAGTCGCAAATGCCCAGCCACCAGCTACCCGCTACCAGCCACAGCCGCATCGCGGCTGAGCGCCGCTCCTACATATAATGCGTAACAAGGATTTGTGGTCCTCGAATCCACTCATTCATGATCATCAGGCCAACAAATTGAAACCCCAGCCGACCAGGGTAAAGGCCACTGCCAATACGCCGGCATAGATGGCCAATGCCGGCCAGCGGATCACCTTGCGCAGAATCAGCATCTCTGGCAGCGACAGGGCCGCGATGCTCATCATCAGGGCCAGGGTGGTACCCATGGCTACCCCCTTGCCGAGCATGGCCTCAGCAATGGGAATGACGCCGGTGGCATTGGAGTATAGTGGTATCCCCAGCAACACGGCGGCCGGCACGGCAAACAGGTTGCTCTTTCCGCCCAGATGTTCGACCACCCAGTCCTGGGGGACATAGCCATGGAAGATGGCACCCACGGCAACACCGATCAGAACCCATTTCCCGATCCGGCCGACGATTTCATGGACTTCATTCATTGCATAGCGGTGGCGCCCAGCGAGCGAGGTATCCATCTCGACCCGCGCGGTTTCCCCCATGTGGATCTTCCATACGTAATCCTCCACCCAGCGCTCGGGCCGGAACCTTTCCATGGTCACGCCACCGACATAGGCCACCACCAGACCGGCGACAATGTACAGCGCCGCCAGCTTCCAGCCGAGGATGCCGATCAGGATCACGGCGGCCACTTCGTTGATCATGGGGCTGGCGATGAGAAACGAGAAGGTCACACCCAGCGGAATGCCGGCTTCCACGAAGCCGATGAACAGGGGTACCGAGGAACAGGAACAGAACGGGGTGACGGCGCCGAGAATGATGGCGAGGGTTCGGGCCAGCCACTTGGGCTTGCCACGCACGTAGTCCCGGACCCGCTCCGGGCTCAGAATGGCCCGCAGCAGCCCCATCACGTAAATCACCAGCACCAACAAGGTGAAGATCTTGGTGGTGTCCATGATGAAAAAATGCAGGGCATCGGCCAGATGACTGCCCTGCGCCAGCGCCAACCACCGATAGACGACCAAATCAGCAAAAGCCTCGAACATGACTGCCTGTTTCCTGAAAAGCGAGAAAAGGGTTGATCAATCCCCGAGCATCCGGCTGCACCTTGCGAACGCCGAAGATGCGCCGCCGGGGTCTGTAGCGAATGAACCGTCAGGGGCGCGACGGTGATCGATTAATGACTAGCCACGGCCATGTACAT
>JALVBM010000268.1 GCA_027010665.1 Chromatiales bacterium | reverse complement strand
TGGCGCTGGACAAGGCGCGGGCGGGTTGGGAAACCCTGGCCGGCGACGATCCGCGGCCGGTGCTGGGGGCGGATACGGCGGTGGTGATCGATGGCGAGATCCTCGGCAAGCCGCGGAACGAAGCCCATGCCCGGACGATGCTCGCCCGCCTGTCGGGGCGCAGCCATCGTGTGCTGAGCGCCGTGGCTCTGATGAATGCCACGCAGAAGGCGGTGAAGATCAGCGTCAGCGAGGTCACCTTCCGGGCCATAGCCGAACAGGAGATTGCCGCGTACTGGGCCACCGGCGAGCCGGTTGACAAGGCGGGTGGTTACGCCATCCAGGGCAAGGGGGCGGTGTTCGTGGAGCGGCTGGAAGGCAGCTATTCCGGCGTGATGGGGCTGCCCCTGTTCGAGACGGCGGAACTGTTGGCGCGTTTTGACATCTCCCTGTGGAAAGGGTCTGCTATGGTTGATACAAAAGGATGACTTTCGGGAGCCGGCGCGCATGAGCGAAGAGCTGTTGATCAACGTCACTCCGCAGGAGACGCGGGTGGCCTACGTGGAGAACGGGGTGCTGCAGGAGGTGCACATCGAGCGCGCCCGGCGGCGCGGCCTGGTGGGCAATGTCTACAAGGGGCGGGTGAGCCGGGTGCTGCCGGGCATGCAGGCGGCCTTTCTCGAGATCGGCCTGGAGCGCACCGCCTTCCTGCACGCCAACGACATCGTGCAGAGTGCTGCCGAACGCGAGGCCAATGGCGAGCACACGCCCACCATCATGGAGCTGCTCAGCGAAGGGCAGGACGTGCTGGTGCAGGTGATCAAGGATCCCATGGGCACCAAGGGTGCGCGCCTGACCACCCAGATTTCCATTCCGTCCCGCTATCTGGTGTACATGCCCGGCGCCGATCACATCGGCGTGTCCCAGAAGATCGAGGACGAGGCCGAACGCGCCCGCCTCAAGGGCATCATCGCCGACCATGCCGCCGAGTTCGATCCCGGCGGCTACATCCTGCGCACCGTGGCCGAGGGCGTGGACGAGGAGGCACTGGTCAACGACATGCGTTTCCTGCAGAAGCTGTGGGACAACATCCGCGAGCGCAGTCGCACCGAGCCGGCCGGCAGCCTCATCCACGAGGATCTGCCGCTGGTGATGCGCACCATGCGCGATTTGTCCGGCACCGTCATCGAAAAGGTGCGCATCGATTCGCGCACCACCTATGAAAAGGTGCGCAAGTTTGCCGACAAGTTCATCCCGGAGCTGGCCGGCTGCATCGAATACTACCCCGGCGAGCGGCCCATCTTCGATCTCTATGGCGTGGAGGACGAGATCCGCAAGGCGCTGGAGCGCAAGGTGCAGCTCAAGTCCGGCGGTTACCTGATCATCGATCAGACCGAGGCGATGACCACCATCGACGTCAATACCGGCGCCTTCGTCGGCCATCGCAACCTTGAGGAGACCATCTTCAAGACCAACCTCGAGGCCACCCAGGCCATCGCCCGGCAACTGCGCCTGCGCAATCTCGGCGGCATCATCATCATCGATTTCATCGACATGCAGGACGAGGATCACAAGCGCCAGGTGCTGCGTGCGCTGGAGAAGGCCCTGGAACGGGACCACGCCCGCACCCACATCAGCGAGGTGTCGGCCCTGGGGCTGGTGCAGATGACCCGCAAGCGCACCCGCGAGAGCCTCGAGCACGTGCTGTGCGAGACCTGCCCGGTCTGCGGCGGGCGGGGCTCCCTGCTCACCGCCGAGACCGTGTGTTACGAGATCTTCCGCGAGATCATGCGCGAGGCCCGCCAGTTCGACGCCCAGCAGTTTCTGGTGCTGGCGGCCCAGCCGGTGGTGGACATGCTGCTCGACGAGGAGTCCACCAGCGTCGCCGAGCTGGAAGACTTCATCGGCAAGCCGATCCGCTTTCAGGTGGAATCGGAGTACACTCAGGAGCAGTTCGACGTGGTGCTGATGTAGCCGCCGCGCAACGACCCGCCGCATGAAACACCATCCCGCCAAAGCGCATCGCCTCCGGCGATTCCTGCTCTATGCCGTGACCGCCGTGGTCGTCACGGCCGCCGTGCTGCTATCCCTGGCGCGCCTGTTCATCGCCGATGTCAAGACCTACCGCTACGACGTGGAGCAGATCGCCAGCGCCTTTCTGGGGCATCCGGTGCGCATCGATTCCATGGACGCCCGCTTCGAGGGCCTCACGCCGACGCTGGTCTTCCGGGGCGTGCGCATGCTCGACAAGCGGGGGCGCCGGGAGCTGGCCGGCTTCCGCGAAGCCCGGCTCGGTATAGCTGTCTGGGATTCCATCCTGTCCGAGCGCGTGGTGCCGGCGCGTTTCGTCATCGAGGGCATCGATCTGGTCATCACCCGGCAGAAGGACGGCAGCATTCAGGTGCAGGGGATCGATCTCGATACCCTCAGGCCGCGCCGGGTGGCGCCCGAGGCCGGAGCGGAACTGGCCGAATGGCTGTTCCGGCGCTCGAAGCTGGCCATTCGCCACAGCAGCATCGTCTGGCAGGACTACAAGCGCGGCGGAGCCCGCCGCCATTTTCGCAATGTGGATCTGCAGATGCTCAACGCGGGCAACCGGCACCACATTCGCGCCGAGGTCTCGCTGCCGAAGCTCCTCGGCCACCGTTTCGCCTTCGCCTTGTCGGTCACGGGCGACATGCGATTGCCCTCGACCTGGGTGGGCCGCATGTACCTGGAGGGCAACGGCATCAACCTGCCGGAATGGGGCGACTTTCTGCAACTCGAGACAGTCAACCTGCGTCGCGGCCTGGCCGATGCGCGGGTCTGGAGCGTCTTCGACCGCGGGCGCTTGCGCCACCTCAGTGGCGAGTTGACGCTCGCCGGTCTGCTGATGGAAGGGGAGTTCCTGCGCGAGCCGCTGGTGGTGGATCTGGTGGGCGGATTCTTCGACTGGCAGGACCGGTCGAAGGGATGGGATCTCGCCGTGGATCAGCTGCGCTTCATCAGCGGCCAGTCGGTCTGGCCCGCCAGCCGGGTAGGGATGCGGCAGCGACGCAATGGCGAGCGCGGCGAGCTGCGGGTGACGGCCGAATACCTGCGTCTGGAAGACGTGGCCGATCTGTTGCGCAAGACCCGCTTCCTGCCGGATGCCGTGCAGGACTGGGCGAAGACGGCACAGCCTGCCGGTGATGTGCGCAATCTGGCCCTGAAACTGGACTGGCCCGACTGGCAGCCGGGCGATGCCATCGAAGTGCAGGCGCGGCTGGACCAGTTCGCCATGGCGCCCGCGGGCCGGATCCCGGGCATTGCCGGGTTCAGCGGTCGTTTCTGGAGCGACGCGCAGCATGGCGAACTGGCGCTCGAGAGTCGCCAGATGCTGCTGAACCTGCCACACCTGTTTCGCACGCCGCTGAAGTTCACCCGCGCCGAAGGGCGTGTCCGCTGGCGCCGGTTCGGGAAAGCATTGTGGCAGGTCGGTGCCGACCGGCTATTACTGGATACACCGGACATTCACACCCGTAACCGCTTCCTGCTGCAGTTCGAACCCGGCAATCGGCCCTGGCTGGAACTGGTCGGCCGTTTTGCCGAGGGTGACGGCAGTCAGGTATCCACCTATCTTCCGGTCGGGATCATGAAGCCGGGACTGGTGCGCTGGCTGGACAGTGCCATTCGCGCAGGACATGTGACCGGGGGGGGCGTGGTGGTGCGCGGGCGTCTGGCGCGCTTTCGCGATCTGGTCCGGGACGGGCAGTTCCGGGTGGATTTCGAGGCCACGGATGTGGAACTGGCGTATGCGCAGGGCTGGCCGGCCCTCCGGCAGGGGCAGGCGAGCGCGCGCTTCACCGGCGAAGGCATCGCTGTCGATCTGCAGGCGGCACGCCTGTACGACAGCCGCATCGGCCCGGCCCGGATCCGCATTCCCCGTTATCACAACCCGGAACTGAAAGTCGAAGGTCGCCTGGAAGGGCCGTTCGCCGACGTGGTCCGTTTCATGGCGGAAAGTCCGCTCGGTGCCGAGGCCACACCGGTCCTGAAGGCGATGCGGATCGGCGGTCGCTATCGCGGTGAACTGGGGCTGGATCTGCCGCTGAAGCGCGAAGCCATGAAACGCGATGCAAGCTGGCAGGGCCGGCTCGACCTGCAGGACGTTTCGCTGCACATGTACGACGGCCGGCTGGACGTGTCGGACATCCGCGGCACGGTGCGTTTCGATCGGCAGGGCGAAACCGGACGCGACCTGCGCGGCAGGCTCTTCGGCAATCCGGCGGTGTTCGACGTCTTCAGCCGACCGCTGGACGGTGGCCTGCAGACCAGCATCGTGGCCCGGTCCGAGCTGGACAGTGCCGATCTCCTGCGACGGCTCGGATTGCGTCCGGCCGGTCGCGTGTCCGGCCGCTCACAGTGGCAGGGCGTGTTCGTCTTCGGTCGCGATGGCGACGGGCGCCCGCTCGTGCCGTCCCTGCAGGCGGCCTCGGATCTGGCGGGCGTGAAACTGGACCTGCCATCGCCGCTGGCCAAGCCGGCCGAGACGAAGCGGCCGCTGACGCTGGAGGCCCGTTTTCTCGAGGGCCAGCGTCAGGACGTGACCTGGCGCCTCGATCCGGTCGCCTGTGGCGCCATGCGTTTCGGCCCCGATGGCGTGCAGCGGGCGGCCGTGCACTTCGGCAGCCCGCGTGAAGTCAGGGTACCGGACGGGCCGCGCATCGAACTGACCGGCCGGTTGACGGCGGTGCGCATCGGCCAGTGGTCCCGCGCCTGGCGTGACATGGTGCCGGCCGGCAGGTCCGGCGCCGAACCGCTGCCGTGGCGGCTTGGTCTGGACGAACTGGCCGTGCTCGAACCGGAGACGGATGCAGACGGCAACGGCGAAGCGCTGGATCCGGCCGATATTCCCCCGGTGGAGGGAACCGTTGGCCGTCTGCAGTTCGGCAACACGCCACTCGGTCTGGTCGCGGTGCGAACGCGTCCCGTCCGGCGGGGCATGCAAATCGACTGGCTGGACGTCAATGGCGATCATCTGCAGGCCCACCTGGCCGGGGAATGGAAACGGACCCTGCTCGGGGATCGCTCACGCATCGAGGTGAGCGTCAGCAGTGCCAATTTCGGCAAGGCCCTGGTTGCGCTCCGGGCGCCACGGGTCATCGACGACGGCATTCTGCATCTGACCGGCAATCTGAACTGGCCGGGGCCGCTCTATGCGCCGAAGCCGGAGAACCTCCAGGGCAAGCTGCAGCTCAAGCTGAGCAACGGCAGCTTCACCGGCATCGATCCGGGACCGGCGCGCCTGCTCGGCCTGCTGAATCTCTCGGCCATCCCGCGACTGCTGATGGGAGGCAGTCGCGAAGGATTCAACTTCGACGAGGTCGACGGACGCTTCGAACTGGGGAGGGGCCGGATGCGCATCCCTGAACTGGTGATCCGCGGGCCGCTGGCGCAAATCGAAATGCGTGGCGAGGTGGAGCTGGAAACCCGCCGGGTGGATCAGGAAGTGGTCGTGATCCCCAACGTGGGCGGCACCCTGCCGGTGGCCACCGGCCTGGCATTCGGCCTGGAGGTCGGCGCCCTCATCGCCCTGCTGGATCAGCTCGTGGGCAATCAGCTCAACAAGGCCGGGGCACGGACCTATCACGTCACCGGCACGCTCGAGAAACCGCAAGTGACGCTCATTCGCCAGCCGGAAGAGGAGGAGGTTGTCGACGAGGGCGACTAGTTTTCCTGGCGTGAAGGTATGACCTGTGCCGGATGTCCGGAAACACCCTTCATGGTATCCTCTCGCCATGAGTATTCGCGTCCTGTCGCTGCTGCTCCTGTGGCTGCCCGCCACGCTGCAGGCCAGTGAAAAGCCCTTCGTCCTGACCTGGGAAGCCTGGTCGGTACCCCGCACGGCCGAGTCCCTGATCGCCATGCCGGCGCTGTCCAGGGCCGTGTCGGACCTGCGCGCCGTGCCCGGCGCCACGCTGGTGCTGCGCTATCCCGGGGGCGATGCCGGCACGCTGTGGGTCAACGAACTGGAGAGCTGGCTGGTGGCCCTGGGCATCCCCCGCGAGCAACTGGACAAGACGCCCGGCAGCCCCGATCCCCAGCGCCTCGAGCTGGAAGTGAGCCGTCCCCTGGTTCCGCAGAGCGGAGCGTCGGACGCATGAGCCGCGTCGCTGCCGTCCAGATGGCCTCCGGGCCGAACCTGCACGCCAATCTGACCGAGGCGGGGCGTCTCGTCAGCCGGGCGGTGGACGCCGGCGCGGAGCTGGTGGTTCTGCCCGAGAACTTTGCCTTCATGGGCATGCGCGAGGCGGACAAGCTGGCCATCCGCGAGACCGAAGGACAGGGCCCCATCCAGCAGTTCCTGGCCGAGCAGGCCGACAAGCACCGGGTCTGGATCGTCGGCGGCACCATTCCCCTGGCCGGCCAGGATCCGCAGCGCATCCGTTCGGCCTGCCTGGTGTTCGATGATCACGGCGCACGTCGGGCCCGCTACGACAAGATCCATCTGTTCGATGTCCAGCTCCCCGACAACGACGAAACCTACGAGGAATCCACCACCATCGAACCGGGCGAACAGATCACGGTGGTGGACACGCCCTTCGGCCGCCTGGGGCTGGCCATCTGCTACGATTTGCGTTTTCCCGAGCTGTTCCGGCGCATGGTCAACGAAGGGGTGGAAGTGTTCGCCATTCCCTCCGCCTTCACGGCCATCACCGGTCGCGCCCACTGGGAGGTGCTGGTGCGTGCGCGGGCCATCGAAAACCTCAGCTACGTTGTGGCCGCGGCCCAGGGCGGCTATCACGTCAACGGTCGCGAAACCCACGGCGACAGCATGATCGTCGATCCCTGGGGCAACGTCCTCGACCGTCTGCCCCGCGGTTCGGGTTTCGTGATCGCCGAAATCGATCTGGACAAGGTCCGCAGCACCCGCCGCCATTTCCCGGCGCTGGAACACCGCAAGATCCCCTGCGAGATCCGCACATGAGCGATCAGCCCCTGGACATCGCCCGCCAGACGCTGCTGGCGCCCGGCGAACTGGACGAGAATGCCCTGCAACAGGTGCTCGATCGCCTGCTCGCCCGGCAGGTGGACTATGCCGATTTGTACTTCCAGTTCAGCCGGCACGAATCCTGGATGCTGGAAGACGGCATCGTGCGCGAGGGCCATCACGGCATCGACGAGGGCGTGGGCGTGCGTGCCGTCTCCGGCGAGAAGACCGGCTTTGCCTATTCGGACGAGATTGCCCTGCCGGCCCTCACCGAAGCGGCCGGCGCCGCCCGGGCCATCGCCCGACAGGGCCAGACGGCCCAGGTCCAGGCCTGGCAGCGGCCCCACGGCCACCGCCTGTATGCGCCGATCGATCCGGTCGAGTCCCTGGCCGCCGACGAGAAGATCGCCCTGCTGCGCCGGCTGGACGAGGAGGCCCGGCGCATCGATCCGCGGGTGAAACAGGTCGTCGTCTCCCTGGCCGGCGTGCACGAAGTGATCCTGGTGGCCGCCAGCGACGGCACCTTCGCCGCCGACGTGCGCCCGCTGGTGCGGCTCAATGTTTCGGTCATAGCCGAGGATGGCGAGCGGCGCGAACAGGGCACCGCCGGTGGCGGCGGACGCATGGACTACCGCCATTTCCTCGAGGCCGATCGCGGCCTCGAATTCGCCCGCGAGGCGGTGCGGCAGGCGCTGGTCAATCTCGAATCGGTGCCGGCACCGGCCGGTCCCATGCCGGTGGTGCTCGGCCCGGGCTGGCCCGGCGTCCTGTTGCACGAGGCGGTGGGTCACGGTCTCGAGGGCGATTTCAACCGCAAGGGCAGTTCCGCCTTCGCCGGCCGCATCGGCGAGCAGGTGGCCTCGCCCCTGTGCACGGTGGTGGACGACGGCACCCTGGAGAATCGTCGCGGCTCCCTGAACATCGACGACGAAGGCACCCCCACCGGCCACACGGTGCTGATCGAGAACGGCATCCTCAAGGGCTACATGCAGGACAAGCTCAATGCCCGGCTGATGAACACCTTCTCTACCGGCAACGGCCGGCGCGAATCCTACGCCCATCTGCCCATGCCGCGCATGACCAACACCTTCATGCTGGCCGGCGAGCACGACCCGGCCGAGATCATCGCCTCGGTGGACAAGGGCCTGTACGCCGTCAACTTCGGTGGCGGCCAGGTGGACATCACCTCCGGCAAGTTCGTGTTCTCCACCTCCGAGGCCTATCTCATCGAGAATGGCAGGGTGACCCGACCGGTCAAGGGCGCCACCCTCATTGGCAACGGCCCGGAGGTGCTCACCCGCGTCTCCATGGTGGGCAACGACCTGGCCCTGGATCGCGGCGTGGGCGTCTGCGGCAAGGAAGGCCAGAGCGTGCCCGTGGGCGTCGGCCAGCCGACGCTGAAGGTGGACATGCTGACGGTGGGCGGGACGGGAGATTAGGAACTAGGAACTGGGGACTAGGAACTAGGAACTAGGAACTAGGAAAACCGGGCTCCCGGCTCCGATCCGTAGGGTGCGTTCGCGCAGCAACGCACCAACAAGTCAGGGCCGAGTGGCGAGGAACGAGGGACGAGGAAAACCGGCGCCAACGCGTAGGGTGCGATAGCGAAGCGTATCGCACCAAACCGGTTTGTCGGTCGGCCTCCCGTGCCCTTCGGGTGTCAGGCCGACATGTCGGCTTGAAAGCCGACCTTCGGAAACGGGGATTGTTCATCAACAACCCGTTTTAGCCATCGGCTTCGCCGTCGCCCGTCTCCGCAACGATCACGGTCTTTAGATAGCGAAACAGCTCCCGGGTCTTCTTCGGCGTGGCCGACTGATCCCGTTCCCGGCGGGCGGCGCGGACCAGCTGGCGCAGGTGCTGACGATCGGTGTCGGGGTGTTCGGCCAGCCAGTCGCCGACGGCGGCATCGCCCTCCTCGATCAGGCGTTCGCGCCAGCGTTCGAGGCGGTGCAACAGGCGGGTCTCGGCCTCGCCGGGGTGGCGCACACGCTCGTAGGCGGCCTGCACGGCAGCCGGGTCGTCGAGCTGGCGCATCAGCCTGCCGATGTACTGCATCTGCCGCTTGCGGGCGCCGCGCTGATGCAGACGCCGGGCTTCGAGGATGGCCGCGTGCAGATCCGCCGGCAGGGGAATGCGTTCGAGCTGGGCGTCCCCGAGGGCCACCAGGTTTTCGCCCAGGGTCTGCAGGGCATGGGCCTCGCGCTTGCGCTGTGACTTGCTGGGCGGCTGTTCGTCGAAGAAGTCGTCATTCATGGGCGCATTATGCCACCGGCCGGGTTCCGGCCATACCGACAACGCCAACAACTTCAGGAACACAGAAAAATGACCCGCAAGACGCCAGCAGTGGATCCGGAACGCCACGGTTTCGACGTGGCGCGCAGTCTCGACGTGGTCGAGACCATGTTGCGCGAAGCGAAGGCGCTCGGGGCCACGGCCGCCGAGGCCGCGGTGAGCATCGAGGCCGGCCTGTCGGTCAACGTGCGCCTGGGCGAGGTGGAGACGCTCGAGCACAACCGCGACAAGGGGCTGGGAATCACCGTCTATTTCGGCCATCGCAAGGGTTCGGCCAGCACTTCCGATTTCGGGGCGAAGGCCATTCGCGAGACGGTGCGCGCCGCCTGTGACATCGCCCGCTATACCGAAGAGGACGGCTGCGCGGGCCTGGCCGATCCGGAAAAACTGGCCACCGACATCCCCGATCTCGATCTCTATCATCCCTGGGGCATCGACGCCGAACGCGCCATCGAGATCGCCCGCGCCTGCGAAGCGGCCGGCCGCGAGACGGACGCGCGCATCCGCAATTCCGAAGGCGCCGCGCTCAGCAGTCACGACGGCCTGCGGGTCTATGGCAACAGTCACGGCTTTCGCGGCCACTACCTCAGTTCCCGCCACAGCCTGAGCTGCACCCTGATCGGCGAGGACGAACAGGGCATGCAACGCGACTACTGGTACACGGTGGCCCGCCATCCCGACGATCTCGAGGATCCCGTCTCAGTGGGCCAGGAGGCCGCCCGCCGCGCCGTGGCCCGCCTCGGCGCCCGCAAGCCGGAGACCTGCCAGGTGCCGGTCATCTTCCGGGCCGACGTGGCCCGTGGTCTGCTCGGCCACTTCGTGCGCGCCGTCTCCGGCGGCAATCTCTACCGCAAGGCTTCCTTCCTGCTCGATCACCTCGAGCAGCCCGTGTTCCCTGCCAACGTGCGCATCGACGAACGTCCCCATCTGCTGCGCGGCCTGGGCAGCGCCCCCTTCGATCACGAAGGCGTGGCCACCCATGCCCGGGACGTGGTGCACGAGGGCATTCTCAAGGGTTACGTCCTCGACAGCTACGCCGCCTGTCGCCTCGGCATGGAGACCACGGGCAATGCGGGGGGTGTGCACAACCTGTTCACCAGCCACGACGAGGTCAGCTTTGCGGATCTCTGTCGCCACATGGGCACCGGCCTCGTCGTCACCGAAGTGATGGGGCAGGGCGTGAACATCGTCACCGGCGACTACTCCCGCGGCGCCGCCGGCTTCTGGGTGGAGAACGGCGAGATCCAGTACCCGGTGGAAGAATTCACCCTGGCCAGCACCCTGCCGGCCATGTACCAGGGCCTCCAGGCCATCGCCGACGACCTCGACCACCGCAGCAGCCTCATCACCGGCTCCTGGCTCATCGACCAGATGACCGTGGCTTCGGAATAAGGCTTCGTTCGAATGGGAGTGTAATGGACACGGAGGGCACGGAGACACGGAGAGCACGGAGATTTTGATTTCATGATTGTGCTGTAACAGCAGTCTTCGGTCAGAATCGTGTTGAAAGTTCAACAATCAATCACAAAAACCCTCCGTGTTCTCCGTGTCTCCGTGCCCTCCGTGTTATTTCCAGTGCCCCCTCGCTAATTGATCAGAAAGATCGTTGCCAGGCCGAGGAAGGTGAAGAAGCCGACCACGTCGGTGATGGTGGTGAGGACGACGCCGCCGCCGAGGGCGGGGTCGGCGCCGAAGCGGCGCAGCAGGAGGGGGACGGTGGCGCCGGCGATGGCGGCGATGAGCAGGTTGATGAGGATGGCGGCGGCGATCACCCAGCCCAGGGTGTCGTTGCCGAACCAGAAGTAGGCGATGGCGCCGAGCACCACGGCCCAGATGACTCCGTTCCACAGGCTCACCAGCAGTTCCTTGATCAGCAGGCGTCTGGCGTTGCTGCCGGTGATCTGGCCAAGGGCGATGCCGCGGATCACCAGGGTCAGGGTCTGGCTGCCGGCGATGCCGCCCATGCTGGCGACGATGGGCATCAGCACCGCCAGTGCCACCACCTGCTGGATGGTGGCTTCGAACAGGCCGATCACCCAGGCGGCGAGCAGGGCGGTGATCAGATTGATACCGAGCCACACGGCGCGGCGCCGGGCACTCACCGGCACCGGGGCGAACATGTCCTCGTCCTCGTGCAGACCGGCCATGCTCATGAGATCGTGCTCGGCGTCGTCGCGGATCACGTCCACCACGTCGTCGATGGTGATGCGCCCGAGCAGCACGTTGTTTTCGTCCACCACCGGGGCGGAAATGAGGTCACGCTGTTCGAAGCGGCTGGCCACTTCCCGGGCGGGCATGTTGACCGGGATCGCATCCTCGTCCTCAATCATCACGTCCCTGACCTTGAGGGAGGGATCGCTGGTCAGCAGGGTGCTCAACGGCAGCAGGCCCAGATAGTGGCCTTCCCGATCCACCACGTAGAGATTGTCGGTGCCCTCGGGGATTTCGCCGCGCCGGCGCAGGTAGCGCAGCACCACGTCGAGCGTGAGATCGGCCCGCACCACAACGGTGTCGAGGTTCATCAGGCCGCCGGCGGTGTCCTCGTCGTAGGAGAGCACCGAGCGCAGGCGTTCCCGGTCCTGCTGCTCCATGGTCAGCAGCAGTTCCTGGATCACGTCCTGCGGCATCTCGGGCAGGATGTCCGCCAGGTCGTCGGTCTCCAGCCCTTCGGTGGCGGCGACCAGCTCCTCCGGCTTCATCTGCTCGATCAGGGAGGCGCGGACTTCCTCGTTGAGGTTGGCGAGGATCTCGCCTTCGGCCTCGCCGGGAACCTGTTCCCAGACTTCACGGCGCTGATCGGGGGGAAGGGATTCGAGCAGGTGGGCGATTTCCGCCGGGTGCATCTCGGCGAGCTGCTGCGCGACCTGTGCCAGGTCGCCTTCCCGGAGCCACTGGGTGATGAGCTCGAGGGTATCCGTCTGTTCTTCTTGGGGTGCTGCGCTCATCTCGGGGTCCTCTCCGGGTGCGCGCAGTGTAACAGGGGGCGGTGACAAATGGGAGCGCGAGCCTGCCCGCGCCGGGCCTACTCGGCTTCGTCGAAGCGGTTGGCGACCAGTTCCGCCAGGCGGGCGAGGGCCGCTTCCTCGTCCGGGCCATCGGCCTCGAGTTCGAGACGGGTGCCCCGGGCGGCGGCCAGCATCATCACGCCCATGATGCTCTTGCCGTTGACCTCGGTGCCGTCACGCCGCAGTTTGATTTCGGCCTCGAAGCCGCTGGCCACGGTGACGAAACGGGCGGCGGCCCGGGCATGCAGTCCCAGCTTGTTGACGATTTCCACTTCCTGCCGGATCACGTTTTTCCTCCGTTGCGGGACGGGGTGCAGCACACCACGCCATCCTGGCCGCCCGAGACGGCCTTCTCCACCAGCGACGGCAAATCCAGTTCCGGATAGTTGAGCACCCGCACCAGCATCGGCAGGTTGGTGCCGGCGACCACGGCCACCCTGTCGGCCCGCAGACGACAGGCGATGTTGCTGGGGGTGGAGCCGAACAGATCGGTGAGCACCAGCACACCGTCGCCGCGATCCAGCTCCGCCACGTGCCGGCGGGCCTCGGCTTCCACGGCTTCCGTGTCACTGGCCATCGGCACGCTCAGGGTCCGGGTCTGCAGGGGGCAGGTGCCGAGCACGGCCACCGCCGTGTCCAGCAGGCTCTGGCCGATGTCGCCGTGGGTGATGATCAGCAGGCCGACCCTCATGACAGCTCCCGATGCCGGCAGAGCACGCCCGGCCGCCGTTGGCGGAAGTGATCGGCCAGGCGCTCCACCATGTACACGGATCGGTGCTGGCCGCCGGTGCAGCCCACGGCCACGGTCATGTAGCTGCGGTTGTCGGCCTCGAAACGGGGGATCCAGCCGTCGAGAAAGCCGCGGATGTCCTCGTACATGCGAGTGGCGTCCGGATGGGATTCCAGGTAGTCGATGACCGGCTGGTCCCGGCCGGTGAGGCTGCGCAGTTCCGGCACCCAGTGGGGATTGGGAATGCAGCGGATGTCGAACACGAAGTCGGCATCCACGGGCACGCCGTGCTTGAAGCCGAAGGATTCGAACAGCAGGGAAAGGCCGCCCGCTTCGGCGCCCTCGACCCGCTGGCGGATCAGATCCCGCAACTGGTGCACGTTGGTGTGGGTAGTGTCGATCAGCAGGCGGGCCTCGGCCGCCACCGGTTCGAGCAGCTGGCGTTCCTGCACGATGGCCTCGGCCAGCGGCGTTTCCGCCGAGCTGAGCGGATGACGCCGGCGGGTCTCGCTGAAACGCTTGATGAGCGTGGCGTCCTCGGCCTCGAGAAAAAGCACGTCGGTCTGCACGCCGGCCTGGTGCAGTTCGGCCACGATGTCGGGAAAGCGCTGCAGTTCGTCGATCAGGTTGCGGGCGTCGATGCCCACGGCCACCGGTTCGTTCCGCTGGCGCCGCTGGAGCTGTTCGGCCAGCGCCGGCAGCATCCCGACCGGCAGGTTGTCGATGCAGTAATGGCCCAGATCCTCGAGCACGTGCAGGGCGATGCTCTTGCCCGAGCCGGAGAGGCCGCTGATGATGACGAGTTTCATGACGCCGGGGGTTCCATCGCCTGCCGTTGTCGCTGCATGAAGTCTTCGGCGGCATTGTACCCGCTCAGGCGCAGGACGTGGTTGCGCACGGCGGCCTCGATGAGCACGCTCAGATCGCGGCCGGGTGCCAGGGCCAGGCGCACTTCGGGAATGGCCACCCCGAGCACGTTTCGTTCCCGTTGGGCGCGGCCCAGCCGGTCGGCGGGATCCTCGGGCCGGGTGTCGGCCGGCTGCAGGTCGATGATCAGGTGCAGGCGCTTGTGTTCCAGCACGGCATGGTTGCCGTACATGGCGCGGACATTGAGGATGCCCAGGCCGCGTACCTCGATGAAGTCCGCCAGCAGGGGCGGACAGTAGCCATGCACGGCATCGGGCGACGTGCGCCGAAACTCGGGCGCGTCGTCGGCCACCAGGCGGTGACCCCGTCCGAGCAGTTCCAGGGCCAGTTCACTCTTGCCCACGCCACTGGGGCCGGTGAGCAGCACGCCGAGCCCCATCACTTCCATGAACACGCCGTGCAGGGTCTTTTTCTCGGCCAGTGCCGCCGACAGGGCATACTGCAGATGCTCGAGGACCCGGCCGGCGGGCAGGGGCGAGACCATCAGCGGCAGGTCGTGTTCCCGGGCCCGCTCACGCAGATCGCCGGGCACCGGCAGGCCGTCGGCGATGATCACCAGCCAGGGCCGTTGCTGCACGAGGCGGTCGAGGGTGTCGCTGCGGGAATTGGGGCCCAGCGCTTCGAGATAGTTCGTCTCGGTGTGGCCGACGATGGTGATCAGGCTGGGCCGAACCGGATTGAGATAACCGATGCTGCCATGGGATTCGTGTTGCAGGCGCGCATCGTCCAGCGGCCGATCGGGATCCGCGGTCGGGACGATCCAGGTCAGTTTCAGGTTGTCCCGGTGGGGTTCGATGAGCTGGTGGAGCGTCAGTGTCACGACCGCGATGTCAGGCGGCCGGCTGCCACTGCTGCAGCAGATGGTAGACGTCGTCCGGTGCCTGGCAGGCGCGCAGGCGGGCGCGGAATTCCGGATCCTGGAACAGGCTGGCGAGCATGGCCAGGATGCGCAGGTGATCCTCGGTGGCTTCCTCGGGCACCACCAGGGCGAACAGCAGATCCACCGGCTGTTCGTCGATGGCGTCGAAGTCCACGCCCTCGCGCAGGCGGACCAGGGCGCCGGTGGTGTGATCGGCATCCTTGAGGCGGCCGTGGGGAATGGCCACGCCACTGCCGATCCCCGTGCCGCCGAGACGTTCCCGGGAGAGCAGGGCGTCGAAGATTTCCCCGGCCCGGCCCGGCTGATCGTGGGCGATCAGTTCGCTCAGGGTCTCCAGCGCGCGCTTCTTGCTGTGCGCGTCCACGCCGATGGCGATGCGATCGGGCGAGAGGAAGTCGGTCAGCTGCATGGTCGTGCCCGGGTTATTCCGAATGGTCCTGGTGCTTGATCTCGTTGCCTTCACTGCGGTGATGGTCGGTGAGCTTTTCCTTGTGCCGGCGGATCTGCCGGTCCAGCTTGTCCACCATGTCGTCGATGGCCGCGTACAGGTTGCCGTCTTCCGATTCGGCAAACAGTTGGGCGCCACTGACGTGCACCGTGGCCTCGGCCTTCTGGCGCTGCTTTTCCACGCTCAGGATCACATGGGCGTTGGTCACGTGATCGAAATGGCGCTCCAGGCGGCTCAGCTTGTCGGTGACGTAGTCGTGCATGGCGTCGGTAACGTCCACGTGATGACCGGTGATGTTCAGTTGCATGGGCGGGCTCCTTGGGTTCAGGCCAGTCGCTTGCGTTCGTTGGACGGCGGAATGTGCATGGCTTCGCGGTACTTGGCCACGGTGCGCCGGGCCACGTTGATGCCCTCGTCGGCCAGGATTGCGGCCAGCTTGCTGTCGGAGAGAGGCTTTTTCGGATCCTCGGCGGCGATCAGCTTCTTGATGCGGGCACGGATGGCAGTGGCGGAACACTCGCCGCCGTCGGCGGTGGACACGTGGCTGGAAAAGAAGTACTTGAGTTCGAAGATGCCGCGCGGGGTGTGCATGTATTTCTTGTTGGTGACCCGGGAAATGGTGGACTCGTGCATGTCCACGGCCTCGGCAATGTCGTGCAGCACCAGGGCCTGCATGGCTTCCTCGCCGTGTTCCAGGAAACCGATCTGGCGTTCGACGATGCTGGTGGCCACCTTCAGCAGGGTCTCGTTGCGGCTCATCAGGCTCTTGATGAACCAGCGGGCCTCCTGCAGCTGGTTCTTGATGTAGGTGTTGTCCTCGGCGTTCTGCACCTGCCGGGCCAGGCTGGCGTAGGTGGGGTTGACCCGCAGGCGGGGCGCGGCGTCGGGATTGAGCTCCACCTTCCAGCGGCCGTTGACCTTGGTGACGATGACGTCCGGAATGATGTATTCGGGCTGCTCGTCGGTGATCTGGCTGCCGGGCCGCGGATTGAGCGACTGGATGAGCTGCAGGATGGCCTTCAGCTCGTCCTCGTCGATCTTCATGCGGCGCATGATCTGGGCGTAGTCGCGATTGGCGAGGCGGTCGAAGTGCTCTTCCACCAGGGTGATGGCCCGGGGCAGGTGCGGATCGTCCAGCGGATACTGGCGCAGCTGCAGCAGCAGGCTTTCGCGCAGATCCCGGGCGGCGATGCCGGGCGGATCGAAGTTCTGGATGCGATGCAGGACCGCCTCGATTTCCTCGGGCTCGATTTCCTGTTCGCCGGCGAGGGCCTCGTGGATTTCCTCGACGCTCATGGTCAGGAAACCGTCGTCGCCGATGGCATCGATGATGAACTCGGCAATGGCCCGATCGGTCGGGCTGAAGGGCGTCAGATCCATCTGCCAGGTGAGATGTTCGTGCAGGCTGGTGCCGCCCGCATTGCTGCTGTATTCGAACTCGCGGTCGTCCATGTCGCCGGCCGGCGCGCTGCCGCTGCCCACCGGGGCCAGGCTGTCGTAGACGTCGTCCCAGTTGGAGTCGACCGGCAGATCCTCGGGGATGTCGCTGGCGCCTTCGGCGGTGGTCTCCGGCAGCGGTTCCTCGGCCGCATCGGCCGCTTCCTCGGCGAGCGGGGTTTCGGTGCCGGTCTCGCCGCCGGTTTCGCCTTCCTCGTCCACCTCCAGCAGCGGATTGGCGTCGAGGGCTTCCTGGATTTCGGTCTGCAGTTCCAGCGAGGACAGTTGCAGGAGCCGGATGGCCTGCTGCAACTGGGGGGTCATGGTCAGGTGCTGACCGAGACGGAGTTGTAGAGTCTGTTTCATCGATCGGGTCGGGGGTACCGCATGCCTGAATGGGTCGGACAGGCAGATTTCATTCTAGCCCATTTTTTGCATGAAAACAGGCTTGACAGGATCCGTGCCGCTTTCACAGCCGGAACTGCTCGCCCAGATACACCTTGCGCACCTGGGGATCGGCCAGCAGGGTGTCCGGATCGCCTTCGGCGATCACCTCGCCGGCGTTCATGATGTAGGCCCGTTCGCAGATCCCCAGGGTTTCGCGCACATTGTGATCGGTGATCAGCACGCCGATGTCCCGCGCCTTGAGATGGCGGATGATGGCCTGGATGTCGAGCACCGAGATGGGGTCCACCCCGGCGAAGGGTTCGTCGAGCAGCACGAAGCGCGGTTCCATGGCCAGGGTGCGGGCGATCTCCACCCGCCGGCGTTCGCCACCCGAGAGGCTCTGGCCGAGGTTGTGCCGGATGTGGCCGATGTGCAGCTCGTCGAGCAGGGCCTCGAGGCGTTCTTCCCGCTGGCTGCGATCCAGATCCGCGCGCAGTTCGAGGATGGCCATGATGTTGTCGGCCGCGCTGAGCTTGCGGAACACCGAGGCTTCCTGCGGCAGATAGCCGATCCCGCGGCGGGCCCGCTCGTGCATGGCCATGCGCGTGATGTCGGCGCCATCCAGCGCGATGCGGCCGGCATCGGCCGGCACCAGGCCCACCACCATGTAGAAGGAGGTGGTCTTGCCGGCGCCGTTGGGCCCCAGCAGGCCGACGACCTCACCGCTGTCGATGGTCATGGATACGCCGTTGACCACGTTGCGGCCCCGGTAACGCTTCACCAGTTCCTGCGCCTGCAGCGTGCTCATGGCGCACCGGCCTCCGCGTCCGGCGGCTGGATGGTGATGTGCACCCGCCCTTCCTCGGCCCGGGCCTTCACCCGGGCGGCGGCGATGTCGTAGATCAGGTGTTCGCCCCGAAAGCGGTTGGGTCCCTGGCGGACCTCGGCTTCGTGATCCAGGCGAATGGTGCGGGCGGCCACGTCGTACTCCATGCGCCCGGCGGCGGCATGCACCGGCGGCTGGTCGATGGCGGGCGTCTGCACCAGGGTGGCGGGTTGCCCTTCCACCACGATGCGCTGCAGACGGTCCTGTTGCAGATAGACCCGCAGGCGATCCCCGGTCACCTTCAGGCTGCCCTGGGTCAGGACCACGTTGCCGGTGTATTCGCTGAAGCCCTGCTGTTCGTCGATCATCACTTCGTTGGCGCGGATGTCGACCGGTTGCCGGCGATCCGACTCCAGTGCCTGCCCGGACAGGCTGACGATCAGCCCGGCGAGCAGAAACAGGCTATGGCGCCAGAACATATCGGCTCTCCACATCAGACAGCAGGCGCAGGCGGCGTTGACGCCAGTCGAGATTCAGTCCGGTGCCGCGCAGGCGATGGGGGCCAGCCTGCAGTTCGGCCCGTGCGTCGGTTTCGGCACGGGACAGGGCTGTCAGCACCAGCAAGTCGCGGGTTTGCAATTGCAGGGCCGGTTGGGTCCCGGTGGCGGGTCGACGGGCGATCACGGCGCCCATGAGCCGGATGCGATCACCGCCTTCGGTGATGAGACCGCTGTCGGCCTCGAGCGTCCAGGGCGGCGTTTCCTCGGTGACTTCCAGCCGCAGCCGGCCGAGTTCGATGCGTCCACCGGCGGGATAGTGACGGCCGTGGCTGGCCGTCAGTCGCTGTTGCAGGTGGCCCCGGGTGTCGAAACGGGCCAGCGTGAATTCGTCGAGGGTATAGTCGGGGACGTCCGGCTGTTCCTGGCGGGCCTGGCGGGTCTCCTGCCGGAAGGTGTCGAGCAGCCAGCTGGCATAGGCGGCCACCAGCAGGGTGGCGATGAGGATCAGCAGGAGATTGAGACGGTTCATGACAGGAATCGTCGCAGTTGTGCCTCGAGCGTGCCCTGCGCTTCCATGATCAGTTCACACACGTCGCGGGCCGCGCCGCGGCCGCCGGGATGGGGGGTCTGCCAGTGGGCGTGCTGCTTGACCAGGGGATGGGCATCGGCCACGGCGATGGCCAGGCCGGCACGGCGCAGCACCGGCAGATCCACCACGTCGTCGCCCACATAGGCCGTCTGTTCCGGGGCCAGGCCGAGCTTGGCGACCAGATCCTCGAACGCGGGCCGTTTTTCCAGACGGCCCTGGTAGACGTGTTCGATGTCGAGGCTGGCCATGCGGTGCCTGACTACCTCGGAACTGCGCGCGGTAATGATGCCGATCTCCACGCCCGAGCGGTGCAGCATCTTCATGCCCAGCCCGTCGCGGGAATGAAAGGCCTTGTATTCCTGACCGTCGTCACCGATGAACAGGCTGCCGTCGGTGAGCACACCGTCCACGTCGAAGACGACCAGGCGGATCTGGGCCGCTTTTTCCAGGATGTCCTTCATCGTTCTCTCGTCTTTGTCGGCCGCCGGGGCCGGAACTGAACCGTGGCGCTCAGGCGACGCCGGCACGCAGCAGATCGTGCATGTTGAGCGCGCCGATCAGCCGGCCCGACGCGTCCACCACCGGCAGGGCGTTGATGCGTTTCTCGTCCATCAGCTGCAGGGCTTCGGCGGCCAGCCGTTCGGCCGTGATGGTGCGGCAGGGAGACGTCATCACCTCGCCAATGGTCAGGCGATGCACGTCCACCTGCCCGTGATCGAGCACCCGGCGCAGATCGCCGTCGGTGAACACGCCGAGCACCCGATCGTCGGCGTCACCGACGATGGCCAGGCCCAGGCCCTTGCGGGTCATCTCAACCAGCACGGCATCGAGGGTGTCTTCCGGATGGACCCGGGGGATGGCCTCGCCGGTATGCATCACGTCGGCCACGTGCAGCAGCAGACGCTTGCCGAGACGGCCGCCGGGATGGGAGCGGGCGAAGTCGTCGGCGGTGAAGCCGCGGGTCTCGAGCAGGGAGACGGCCAGGGCATCACCCATCACCAGGGTGGCGGTGGTGCTGGCCGTTGGCGCCAGGCCCAGGGGGCAGGCTTCCTTCTCCACGCTCACGTCCAGATGCACGTCGGCCTCGCGGGCCAGCCGCGAATCGGGATTGCCGGTCAGGGCAATGAGCGGCACGCCCAGGCGCTTGATGAGCGGCAGGATGGTGAGGATCTCGTCGGTCTCGCCGGAGTTGGACAGGGCCAGCACCACGTCCCGCTCGGTGATCATGCCCAGATCGCCGTGACTGGCCTCCCCGGGATGAACGAAGAAAGCCGGTGTGCCGGTGCTGGCGAGAGTGGCGGCGATCTTGCCGCCGATGTGGCCCGACTTGCCCATGCCGATGACCACGATGCGCCCCTCGCAGTCGAGCATGTGCCGGCAGGCGCAAACGAATTCCGGGCCGATGCGCTCCCCGAGCGCGGTCACGGCCCGGGCCTCGGTCTCGATGACCGCCCGGGCCAGTTCGCGGAGTCGGTTCTCGTCCATCGGCAGTGCGGCCTCAGGCCGCGACCGGATAGCCCAGTTCGTCAAGTTTTGCGGTGATGGCCGCGCGATCGGGATTCTCGCCTTCGATCCGGACGGTGCCCGTTTCGATGTCCACTTCCACGCCGGTCACGCCGGGCAGGCTGCCCAGCCCTTCCTGGATGGCGCTGGCGCAGCCGCCGCACTTGATGTTGGATGCCTTGAGTTCGATGGTCGACATGGGGAGATTCCTTCGCAGTTGGTTTCAGACGGACTGGACCGAGGTCACGTCGAGATAGAGCACATAAAGATAGGTTGCATAGCCGCCCAGCAGCAATGCGCCTTCGATCCGGGTGACACGGCCAGGGCCCCGGAAACCGTAGGCCATGGCGAACAGGGCGATGCTCAGTCCGATCATGAACACGTAGTCCCGGTCCAGCACCGCCGGCGAGAGCACCGTGGGGTGGATCAGCCCGGGCAGACCGAGCACGGCCAGCAGGTTGAACATATTGGACCCGATCACGTTGCCGATGGCAATGTCGGGCTCGCCGCGCAGGGCGCTCATGACCGAGGCCGCCAGTTCCGGCAGGCTGGTGCCGACCGCGACGATGGTCAGGCCGATGACCAGATCGCTGATGCCGAAGGCGTGGGCGATGTCCACCGCGCCCCACACCAGCATGCGGGAACTGCCCAGCAGTAGCACCAGCCCGAGCAACAGCCAGGCCAGGGCGGGGCCGGTGGCCAGGCGAGGGATTTCCTGCGCGTATTCGTCCTCCATCGGATCGTGATCCCGGCGCAGTCCCAGGCGCACCATCCAGATCACCATGGCCACCAGGCCGCAGATCAGCAGGGCCCCGTCCAGGCGGCTCATCTCCCCGTCCATCAGCAGTACCAGGCTGAACAGCATGATGGCGAACATCAATGGGTATTCCCGCCGCAGGGTTTCGGAGCGCACCGCCAGCGGGGTGATGAGGGCCGTGGCGCCGAGCACCAGACCGATGTTGGTAATGTTGGATCCCAGGGCGTTGCCCACGCCCAGGGCCGGATTGCCCTGCCAGGCCGCCATGGCCGAGACCAGGATCTCGGGGGCCGAGGTGCCGATGCCGACGATGGTCAGGCCGATGATCAGCGGCGAGACGCCGAGATTGCGCGCCGTGGCCGCGGCGCCGATGACGAAGCGATCGGCCCCCCAGACGAGGATGGCGAAGCCGCCGACGACGGCGGCCACGGGCAACAGGAGTTCAGACATGGGCGGGGCACCGGTGGCGGTCAGGGCGAGGACGGTTTTGGCTTGTCGAGTTCCAGTTGCAGTTCCAGCTCGAGATCGGCATCGGTGCTGTCGTCCGGGATGAAGTCGTACCGCGGATCCGGCGGCGGGTTGCCATCATAGACCAGATTGCGCCGCCGTTGCAGATAGGCGTCGCGCACGAAGGCGTACGGATCGAGCGCGGCTTCGTCCACCACGCGGGTGGCGCCCAGCAACTGGGCGCGCAGATCGATGTAGCGCAGGCCCACGGCGCCCCAGGACACGGCCTCGTCGGTGATCAGGCCCTGAAACATCGGATGGACATAGATGTCACCCACCAGCCCCACCGTATCCCGGGCGCTGCTGGGGCCGAGGAAGGGCAGCACCAGATAGGGGCCCGCAGGCACGCCCCAGTAGCCGAGGGTCTGGCCGAAGTCCTCGTCGTGCTTGGGCAGCCCCATGGGCGTGGCCACGTCGATGATGCCCAGCAGTCCGAACGTGGTGTTGTAGACGATGCGGCCGAAGTCGGACATGCCCTGCTCGATCTTGAGCTGCAGCAGATCGTTGACCAGCACGATCACGTCCTGCAGGTTGCCGAAGAAGTTGGAGATGCCGGTGCGCACCGGACGGGGTACGTGATCGCGGTAGTCGGTGGCGATGGGCCTGAACACTTCCCGATCGGCGGCATCGTTGAAGGCATACACGGCCCGGTTGAAGGATTCGAAGGGATCCCGTTCGTCCGGCGGCCCCGGCACGCTGGCGCAACCGCCAAGACCCAGGACGGCCAGCAGGCTGAGTGTGTTGAGCAGGCGGGCAATGGACATCGGCAGATCCGGATGTGTCTAGCGGGTTTCCACTCGGGTCGCACCGCATCGGGCGCAGCGGTAGCGGGTGACGAGCTTGCCGGTCTTCACGTCGAACGGATTGCCCTTGACCACTTCCCAGCGATGGAAACCGCTGCGACACAGGGTCTTGCCCTTGTGCCTTTCGCTGGCAGTGGGTTTGCGAAAGGGGACGACATCGCCCATGGTTGTGACCTCGTTCAGCCGGGCCCGCCGACAGGGATCGGCAGACCATCGAATGGTTCACTGGCACAGGCCGGCCACCCGGCTGTGCAGGAAGTCGGCTATTATTCCACAACCTTGAATGCCTGCAGGAGAAACCGTACGCAAATGAACCGCGACTACCCCGTGCTGATCGGTGCCGCCGGCTGGCGTCATCCGGCCTGGCAGGGCGATTTCTATCCGGACGACCTGCCCGCGGAATGGCAACCCGTGTACTACGCCAACGAGTTTCCGGTCGTGCTGATCGCCGCGACCGATCTGGCCGATGCCGCCACCCTGGCCGGGTGGCGGGAAGCGGGCGACACCGGCCTGCGCCTGCTGGTCGAGCTGGACGACGAAGGCGTCCTCGCGACCGGCGCCGGCGAGCTGGGTGAGGCGCTGGCCGGATGGATTCTGCCGGCGGGGGATACGGCTTCGCTGGAAGACCGGCTCGATGCGCTGGGCCCGGCACTTCCCGTCGTGGTCGATTTCGGCACCGGGGAGCCGGATCCGTCGCTGGCCGAACGTCTGGCCGCGCGCGGTGTGGGCTGGTGCTGGCATGGCGAGGGCGATGCCGGGGGACTGGCCCATGGCGAACTGGCGCTCATTCGCGTGGCCTCCTCGGGCGCCGGTCCCCGGGATATGCGTCGCTGGCTCGAAGCCGGACTGGCCGTGCAGGACGGCCGCCGCATCGTGGCCCTGGTTTTCGAGGGGACGCCACCGGACATCACCGTTCTGCGACAGGCGCAGACCCTGAGCGAGCTGTTGTGACGCAACCGGCTTTGCGCCGGGCTGCGATCCGGGTCGTTGTCATTCCGCGATGGCTGGTCCACAATGCCGCCACCCTGGATACGGTATCCGCACCATGAACGACACCCCTCTGGTCCGCATCCGCGATCTGCATTTCGCCCGGGGCGACCGGCCGATCTTCGATGGCGTGGACATCGACATCCGCCGTGGCAGCGTCACCGCGATCATGGGGCCGAGCGGCACCGGCAAGACCACCCTGCTGCGCCTCATCGGCGGGCAGTTGCGGCCGGATCGGGGCAGCATCGAAGTGGATGGCGAGCCGGTCCATCGCCTGCGGGGCACGGCGCTGTATACCCTGCGCAAGCGCATGGGCATGCTGTTCCAGAACGGAGCCCTGCTCACCGACATGGACGTGTACGACAACATCGCCTTTCCCCTGCGCGAGCACACCGAACTGTCCGAGGAACTGATCCGGATCCTGGTGCTGATGAAGCTGGAGGCCGTGGGCCTGCGCGGGGCCCGGCATCTGATGCCCAGTGAACTCTCGGGGGGCATGGCCCGCCGGGTGGCCCTGGCCCGCGCCATCGCCCTCGATCCCATGATGGTGATGTACGACGAGCCCTTCACCGGTCAGGATCCCATCTCCATGGGCGTGCTGGTGCGCCTCATACGCACCCTCAACGACGCCCTGGGGCTGACCAGCATCATCGTCTCCCACGACATCGAGGAAACCCGGGCCATCGCCGACTACATCTATCTGCTCTCCGGCGGCAGGGTGGTGGCCGAGGGCACCTCGGCGGAACTGGAGGCCTCCGATTCGGCCTGGGCCCGCCAGTTCCTGCATGGCGAACCCGACGGGCCGGTGCCCTTCCACTATCCGGCGCCCGACTATGCCGAGGATCTGCTGGCCGGCACGGAGGCCGCCTGATGGTAAACACCCTGCGCATGCTCGGCCGCACCGGCCTGGATTTCTTCCAGCGCCTGGGGCGGGCGCATCTGCTGCTGCTGGCCGTCCTCGCCGGGGTGCCGCCCCTGGCGCTGCGTTTCTCGCTGGTGATCCGCCAGTTGCATTCGGTGGGTGTGTTGTCGCTGCTGATCATCCTGGTATCGGGTCTGTTCGTGGGCATGGTGCTGGGGCTGCAGGGTTACAACACCCTGGTGGACTTCGGTGCCGCCGAGTCGCTGGGCGTGGTGGTGGCCCTGTCGCTGGTGCGCGAGCTGGGTCCGGTGGTCACTGCGCTGCTGTTCGCCGGGCGCGCCGGTTCGGCCCTGACTGCCGAGATTGGCCTGATGAAGGCCACCGAGCAGCTCTCGGCCATGGAGATGATGGCCGTGGATCCCGTCCGCCGGGTGCTGTCGCCCCGTTTCCTGGCCGGCTTCCTGGCCATGCCGTTGCTGGCGGCCATCTTCAGCGCCGTGGGCGTGCTCGGTGGCTGGTTCGTTGGCGTGGGCCTGCTGGGCGTGGACGACGGGGCCTACTGGTCCCAGATGCAGGCCAAGGTGGATCTCTACGACGACATCTGGAACGGCGTCGTCAAGAGCATCGTCTTCGGTGCCGTGGTGACCTGGATTGCCATCTTCGAGGGCTACGACGCCGTGCCCACCTCGGAGGGCGTCAGCCGCGCCACCACCCGCACGGTGGTGCACTCGGCCCTGGCGGTACTGGGGCTGGATTTCATCCTTACCGCACTCATGTTCGGAGACTGAAGCCATGACATCGCGAACCGTGGAAATCGGCGTGGGCATCTTCGTGGCCCTGGGCATGGCCGCCCTGTTCATGCTGGCCATGAAGGTCAGCAACCTCGCCGCCTATCGCACCGGACCGAGCTACGAGGTCACGGCCCGCTTCGAGGACGTCAGCGGCCTGAAGGTGCGTTCCCCCGTCACCATGGCCGGCGTGCGCATCGGCCGGGTCAAGGCCATCGAGTTCGACGACGAGGCGCTGCAGGCCGTGGTCACCCTGGAGATCGCGCAGCGTCACAATCGCCTGCCGCGGGACACCTCGGCCAGCATCTACACCGCGGGCCTGCTGGGCGAGAAGTACATCGGCCTCGAGCCAGGCGGGGAGGAGGAAAGCCTCAGGCCCGGCGACCAGATCCGCCTGACCCAGGATTCGATGGTGCTCGAAAAACTGCTCAGCCAGTTCATCGCCAAATTCCTCGAGGACAAGCGTCAATGAGACTCCGTGCCATCCTCGTCGGCGTATGGCTGGCGCTGATCGTCAACCTGACGCTGGCCGAAACGCCGGACGATCCCCGGCAACTGGTGATGGCGGTGACCGACTCGGTGCTGGCCAAGCTGCGGGCACAGCGGCCGGAACTGGAGCAGGATCCGGAGCGGATCTTCGACCTCATCGAACAGGATGTGCTGCCGCACTTCGATTTCGTGCGCATCTCCGCCTGGGTGCTGGGCAAGTACTGGCGCCGTGCCACCCGGGAGCAGAAGCTGCGGTTCGTACGGGCCTTCCGGACCATTCTGGTACGCACCTACGGCACCGCCCTGCTCGAATACACGGATCAGAAGATCCGCTATCTCCCGTTGCGCGGGGATCCCGCCAGCGGTGATGTGACCGTGCGCACCGAGATCCTAAATCCGGGCCGCACGCCCACGGCCATCAACTACCGGCTGCATCGCCGCAACGGCCAATGGAAGGTGTACGACGTCACGGTGGACGGTGTGAGTCTGGTGGCCAACTATCGCACGGCCTTTGCGGCCGAAATCCGCGACAGGGGGCTCGATGCCCTCATCGCCCGCCTCGAGGCCAAGGCGGCGCGCCAAAGCGGCGGAGGCGGCGGATGAGCAGGGTCGATGTCGAACGCCAGGCCGACGATCAATACCTGATCCGCGGCGAGCTGACCCTGGCCACGGTGCCCGCGCTCGAACGCCGCGCCCTGCCGGCGCAATGGCCGGCGCAGGCGACCGTGAGACTCGATTTGTCCGGCGTCACGCGCAGCGACAGCGCCGGCCTGGCCCTGTTGATCGAATGGCTGCGCGTGGCCCGAAGCCGAAACGTCCGTCTGCGCCTGGCCGAATTGCCGGCCCAGATGCGGGAAATCGCCCGCATCAGCGATCTGCTGCCCATCCTGCCCCTCGACTGAGCCGGCGACGGCACGACAAACCGCCCGGCTCGGGCTACAATAGCGCCCCGTTCCACAGCCACGCGGATATCACGCCATGAGCCCCGAAGACGTCCAGCAACGCATCGCCGCCGGCCTGCCCGATTGCGAGATCACCGTCACCGGCGACGGCAGTCATTTCGAGGTCATCGCCGTGGGCGAGGTGTTCGAGGGGCTCACGCCCGTCAAGAAGCAGCAGCTGGTCTATGGCACGGTCAACGACCTGATCACCAGCGGCGAACTGCACGCGCTGACCATCAAGGCCTACACCCCGGCCGAATGGGACCAGGCGCGCAAGCTGCAGATTTCCTCCTGAGCCGGCCTGCCGGCAAACCGTAACGAGACGCTGCCAGCGCCATGGACAAGCTCCTGATTACCGGCGGGACGCCCCTGCACGGAGAGATCCGGATCTCCGGCGCCAAGAATGCGGCCCTGCCCATCATCGTTGCCACCCTGCTGGCCGACGAACCGGTGAGCATCGGCAACATCCCGCACCTCAACGACATCACCACCACCATGGAGCTGCTCGGGCGCATGGGGGTGTCGCTGACCATCAACGAGCGCATGAGCATCGAGGTGGATCCGTCCACCATCGAACACTTCGTGGCGCCCTACGAACTGGTCAAGACCATGCGCGCCTCGATCCTGGTGCTCGGTCCGCTGCTGGCCCGTTTCGGTCAGGCCGAAGTGTCGCTGCCCGGCGGTTGCGCCATCGGCTCGCGTCCGGTCAACCTGCACATCCACGGTCTGCAGGCCATGGGTGCCGACATCTCGGTCGAGAACGGCTACATCAAGGCCCGCGCCGACCGCCTCAAGGGCACCAAGATCGTGCTCGACGTGGTCACCGTCACCGGCACCGAGAACCTGATGATGGCGGCCACCCTCGCCGAGGGCACCACCATCATCGAGAACGCCGCCAAGGAGCCGGAAGTGACCGATCTGGCCAACTTCCTGATCGCCATGGGCGCAAGAATCGAAGGCGCGGGCACCGATACCCTGGTCATCGAGGGCGTCGAGCGCCTCCACGGCTGCAGCTACAACGTGCTGCCCGATCGCATCGAGACCGGCACCTATCTGGTGGCCGCGGCCGTCACCGGCGGCAAGGTGCGGCTCAAGGACACCAATCCGGGGCTGCTCGACGCCGTGCTGGTCAAACTGGAGGAAGCCGGCGCGCACATCAATGCCGATGCCGACTGGATCGAGCTGGACATGCAGGGCCGGCGACCGAAGGCCGTGGACGTGAGCACGGCGCCCTATCCGGCCTTCCCCACGGACATGCAGGCCCAGTTCTCGGTTCTCGATGCCATCGCCGAAGGGCAGGGGGTCATTACCGAGACCGTATTCGAGAACCGCTTCATGCACATCCTCGAACTGCAGCGCATGGGCGCCGACATCACCCTCAAGGGCAACACGGCCTTCTGCAAGGGCGTCGAATACCTTACCGGCGCACCGGTGATGGCCACCGATCTGCGCGCCTCCGCCAGCCTGGTTTTGGCCGGCCTGGTGGCTCGTGGCCAGACCGTGGTGGAACGGATTTATCATATCGATCGCGGCTATGAATGCATCGAGGAGAAGCTGCAGCAACTGGGGGCGCAGATACGGCGAATACCCGGCTAATCAGTGGCGAGGGACGAGGGACGAGGGACGAGGAAAAGCATTGGTGCCAGACTCCGAAACGGCCTTTGGATTGTTCGCGCTTTTGGCTTCGAATTGCAGGCGCGGCGCCCTCGCCGCGACGCCAATGTAGGGTGCGTTCGCGCAGCAACGCACCAGAACGGTCTGTTTGCGCACCCGCTCCCGAATTGCACAACCGACCCGATCACGATATACACACACCGACAACGCGCCAGACACCGGAACGCCATCATGCAGGACACACTCACCATCGCCCTCTCCAAGGGGCGCATCTTCAAGGAAACGCTGCCGCTGCTACACCATGCCGGCATCGAGCCGGTGGATGATCCGGAAACCAGCCGCAAGCTGATTCTCGATACCAACCGTGACGATGTGAAGCTGGTGATCATCCGCGCCACCGACGTGCCGACCTACGTTCAGTACGGCGCCGCCGACATCGGCGTGGCCGGCAAGGACGTGTTGATGGAACACGGCGGCGAGGGACTGTACGAACCCCTGGATCTCGGCATCGCCCGCTGTCGCATGATGGTGGCCGGGCCGGTGGGGGCGCCGCCGGTCGCGGGCCGGTTGCGCATCGCCACCAAGTACGTCAACTGTGCGCGGCGCTATTTCGCCGAGCAGGGTCAGCAGGTGGAGATCATCAAGCTCTATGGCTCCATGGAACTGGCGCCCCTGGTGGGGCTGGCCGATCGCATCGTCGATCTGGTCGATACCGGCAACACCCTCAAGGCCAACGGCCTCGAACCCCTGGAACACATGGCCGACATCAGCTCACGGCTGATCATCAACAAGGCTGCCATGAAGATGAAGACCGATCAGGTCAAGGCCTTCACGGATCGCATTGCCGAGGCCGTGGCGGCCCGCGAGGAGGCCGCATGAACGTTACCCGACTGACCACCTCCGACGCCGATTTCTGGTCCCGGCTCGACGCCCTGCTGGCCTGGGAGAGCGTCTCCGACGAGCAGGTGCTCCGAACCGTACGCGACATCCTCGACGACGTGCGCCGGCGGGGGGATGCGGCGGTGATTGAATACACCAACCGCTTCGACCGGTTGCAGGCGAAGTCCATGGCCGATCTCACCCTGCCCGAGGACAAGCTCGAGGCGGCCCTGCAGGCGATTCCGGCCGAGCAACGCGAAGCGCTGGAGGCGGCTACCGAAAGGCTCGAGGCCTATCACCAGCACCAGAAGATGGAATCCTGGCGCTATACCGAGCCGGACGGCACCCTGCTCGGCCAGCAGGTCACGCCGCTGGATCGCGCCGGTCTCTACGTGCCGGGCGGCAAGGCCACCTATCCCTCGTCGGTACTGATGAACGCCGTGCCGGCCAAGGTGGCCGGCGTCGAGGACATCATCATGGTGGTGCCCACGCCCGATGGCGAGCTGAACGAGATGGTGCTGGCCGCGGCCCGCATCGCCGGCGTCACCCGGGTCTACACCATCGGCGGTGCCCAGGCCGTGGCGGCACTGGCCTACGGCACCGAGACCATTCCCCAGGTGGACAAGATCACCGGCCCCGGCAACATCTATGTGGCCACGGCCAAGGCCCTGGTGTTCGGCCAGGTGGGCATCGACATGATTGCCGGCCCGTCCGAGATCCTCGTGGTCTGCGACGGCCAGACCGATCCGGACTGGGTGGCCATGGATCTGTTCTCCCAGGCCGAGCACGACGAGGACGCACAGGCCATCCTGGTCTCGCCCGACGCCGCGTTCCTCGATGCCGTGCAGTCCAGCATCGACAAACTGCTGCCGGAGATGGAACGCCGCACAATCATCGAAACCTCCCTGCGTGCCCGCGGCGCGCTGATCCAGGTCCGGGATCTGGACGAAGCCGTGGACGTGGCCAACCACATCGCCCCCGAACACCTGGAGCTGTCGGTGGCCGATCCCCAGGCCATGGCGAAACGGATCCGCCATGCCGGGGCGATCTTCATGGGCCGTTACACCGCCGAGGCCATCGGCGACTACTGCGCTGGCCCCAACCACGTGCTGCCCACCTCGCGCACGGCCCGCTTCAGCTCGCCGCTGGGTGTGTACGATTTCCAGAAACGCTCCAGCCTGATCATGTGCTCCCCGGAAGGGGCCTCGAAACTCGGCCGCATCGCCTCGATCCTGGCCCGCGGCGAAAGCCTCACCGCCCACGCCCGCTCGGCCGAGTACCGGATCAAGAAGAGGTAGGTCGGACTTCAACCCGACAATATTTCAATGACGGATAAAACCTCGTCCCTCGTCCCTCGTCCCTCGTCCCTGCGCGACCGCGTCGCGCACTGGATTCGCCCCGCGATCCGCGCCATCGATGCCTACCACGTTCCCGAGGCCGAAGGCCTGGTCAAGCTCGATGCCATGGAGAATCCCTACGGCTGGCCGCCGGAGATGGTGGAGGAATGGCTGTTGCGCCTGCGCAGCGTGCCCCTGAACCGCTATCCCGATCCGGCTGCCCGCCATCTGCTGCCGGTACTGCGCCAGGCGATGGGCGTACCGGCGGATGCCGAGGTCCTCCTCGGCAACGGCTCGGACGAGCTCATCCAGATCCTGATGCTGGCCGTGGCGGGGGAGGGGCGATGCGTGCTCACGGTCGAGCCCGGTTTCGTCATGTATCGCATGATCGCCACCTTCACCGGTCTCGGGTACGTGGGCGTGCCCCTGCGCGAGGATTTCTCGCTGGATGCCGAAGCGGTCCTGGCCGCCATCGACGCACACCAGCCGGCCCTGATCTTCCTGGCCTGTCCCAACAACCCCACCGGCAATGTCTTCGACCGCGAGGCCGTGCAGGCCATCATCGAACGGGCCCCGGGGCTGGTGATCCTCGACGAGGCCTATCACGCCTTCACCGATCACACCTGGATGCCGGAACTGCCGGCACACGACAACCTGCTGGTCATGCGCACCGTCTCCAAGATGGGCCTGGCCGGTCTGCGCCTCGGCATGCTGGCCGGCGTACCGGAATGGATCGCGGAACTCGACAAGCTGCGCCTGCCCTACAACATCAACGTCCTCACCCAGGAGACGGCCCGTCTGGCCATGGAACGGCACGAGGTGCTCGACGCCCAGACCCGCCAGATCCGCGCCGATCGCCATATCCTCTACAACGGCCTCCGGGAATTTCCGGAGTTGACGGTCTATCCCTCCGAAGCCAACTTCATCCTGTTCCGCGTCCCGTCCGGCCGCGCCGACGCCATCTTCGACGGCCTCAAGGCCCAGGGGATCCTGATCAAGAACCTGTCCCATGCCCACCCCGCCCTGCAGGACTGTCTGCGTGTGACGGTGGGCACGGAAG
>JALVBM010000267.1 GCA_027010665.1 Chromatiales bacterium | reverse complement strand
AAGTTGATGAGCTGCAGGGCGGTGCAGATCCGATCCGAATCGCGCAGGTTCGGTTCGCTGGCCTCGCCGGCCAGATGCAGTAACAGGCGGCCGACGGGATTGGCGGATCGTTTGCAGTAGTCGTGGAGGGTGGCGAAATCGGGATAGCGTTTGCGGGTCACGTCCTGGCGGAAGGCCGAGAGCAGATCGAGAAAGGGCGCTCGGGGCAGCCGGTGGTGGCGGATCACCGCTTCCACGGCGAGCAGCACGGGATCCGTTTCGTCCTGTCGCGGTCGCCGGATACGCTCGCGCCAGTCGTCGAGGCGGGCGAGGCGTTCGGCATCGCGCCAATCGCCCTCGTCGGCGAAATCGTCGGCGGTGCGGGCGAAGGCATAGATGACGGTGATCGGATCACGCAGCTTTCGCGGCAGCAGGCGCGAGGCGACCGGGAAGTTTTCGTAATGCCGGCGGGCCAGATCCCGGCAATGGGCGAAGGCCGAATCGAGACTGGGGGCGGACATCGGCTTGTGTTATGGTGCCGGCATCGAACGACAGGAAGGAATACCGCCATGCGTACGTTCAAGCTGCTGCTGAGTGGCCTGCTGATCGGGCTGCTGCTGGGGCTCTGGGTTGGCTACAACCTGGGCCGGGACGAGCCGCCGTTCAGCAATCCCTTTGCCGAAAGGCATCTGACGGAGAAGGTCAAGGAAACCGCTTCGGAAGTGGTGGACGAGACCTCGAAGCTGGTCAAGGACAAGCTCAAGTAGCGGCACGCCATCTCTGTGGCGCAGATCAGTCTTCGGCATCGTCCCCGTTGTCTTCGCGATCGGCGGGGGTGCGGGGGCCGGTTTCCACCTGTTCCAGCCCTTCGAGTTTCTTCGCGGCCTCGATGCCCATTTCCGTGAACTTCTGAGCACCCGGCAGCACGCGGCTGTCGAAGGAGCCGACTGCCTTGTTGTAGTGCTTGACGCTGGTGTCGAGGCTGCGCCCCAGTTTCTCCAGATGGCCGGTGAAGGTCAGCAGGCGGCGGTAGAGTTCCTCGCCCACTTCCCGGATCTTCTCGGCATTCTGCGCCAGTTGTTCCTGCCGCCAGCCGAAGGCCACGGCCCGCAGCAGGGCCACGAAGCTGGTGGGTGTGGCGAGGATTACCTGCTGGCGCAATGCCTCTTCGAGCAGGTCGTGGTCCTGATCCAGCGCCGCGGCCAGGAACTGATCGCCGGGGATGAACAGCACCACGAAATCGGGGGCGTCGGGGAACTGGGACCAGTAGGCCTTGCTTGCCAGTTCGTTGACCCGCTGACGGACGTTGCGGGCGTGGCGCACCAGTTGGGCTTCCCGTTCGGTGTCGTCGCTGGCCTCGATGGCCGAGAGGTAGGCGTCGAGCGGGGTCTTCACGTCCACCACGATTTCGCGGCTGTCCGGCAGGCGCACGATCATGTCCGGGCGCTGCCGGCCTTCCTCGGTCTGGACCGTCTCCTGTTCGAAGAAGTCGCAGTGCTCCACCATGCCGGCCAGTTCGGCCAGCCGCTTGAGCGTCAGCTCGCCCCACTGGCCGCGCACTTCGGGCCGGCGCAGGGCCTGGACCAGATTCTGGGTCTGGGCCTGCAGGTTGGCCTGGGTCTGGGCCATGGTCTGCAGATGCTGGGTGAGGGCGCCGTAGGCTTCCTTGCGTTCCTTCTCGATGTTGCGGATCTGCTGTTCGGTCTTCTCCAGCGCAGCGCGGATGGGCTGGACCAGATGCTCGATGGCCTTTTCCTTCTTCTCCAGCTCGGCGCCGGCCTGTTGCTGGAGTTTTTCCAGATTCTCGCGGGCCAGGCGCAGGAATTCCTGGTTGTTGTGGGCCAGGGCCCGGGCGGAGAGGGCCTCGAAGGTCCGGGAAAGATCGTCCTGGGCCTGTTTCAGCGTCCGGATCTTTTCCTCGTGGGCGCGGCGCTCCAGTTCGAGGGTGGTGGTCAGCTCGGCATTGCGGGCGCGCAGATCGGACAGGCGGCGGCCGAGCCAGAGCGCGGCGAGCAGGCCGCCGATCAGGAAGGCGACGGCGGAAATGCCGATCAGCAGGGGATCGAATGCCAGGTTGTCGAGATTCACAGTCGATCCAGCCAGGTCAGGAGTTCTTCGGGATGGTCGAGCAGGCCGTCCGCGCCCCAGTGTTCGGGCCGATCATCGGGGCCGATGTAGCCGAAACGGGCCACCAGCGTGGGCATGCCCGCCTTGCGCCCGGCCAGGATGTCCCGCTCGGCATCGCCCACGTAGATGCACTCGGCTTCCCGACTGCCGGCCAGCCGGCAGGCGTGGCGGATGGGTTCCGGATCGGGCTTGCGTTGCGTCAGGGTGTCGCCGCTGACCACACACGCGGCCCGCGGCAGCAGATCGAGCTTGTCCAGCAGCGGTTCGGTGAGCCAGCCGGGCTTGTTGGTCACCACGCCCCAGTTGTGGCCGCTGCCTTCCAGTTCGTCGAGCACGTTTTCCATTCCCGGGAACAGGCGCGTCTCGTCAGCGATGTGGGCCGCGTAGTGGTCGAGAAGCTGGCGCCGCAGGGACTCGAATTCGGGGTGGTTGGGTTCCAGTCCGAAACCGAGCCGGATCAGGGCCATGCCGCCATGGGAAACCGCGGGCCGGATGGCCTCGAAAGGCAGGGGCTCGCGCCCGTTGGCCACCAGCACCGCATTCAACGCATTGGCCAAATCCGGCGCCGTATCCGCCAACGTTCCGTCCAGATCAAAAAGAACCGTTCTGACCATCAGAGTTTGAGCGACATGAAGAGAAGGAACAGGCGCTTCAGTCCTCGTCCCTCGTCCCGCGTCCCTCGCCACTCTCGCGCACTGTGTGCGCGAGGTAATTCACGTCCACGTCGGAACCGAGCCAGTAACGGCGGGTCAGCGGGTTGTAGCTCATGCCGGTGATCTCCCGCACGGAGAGGCCGGCATGCCGGGCCCAGGCTTCCAGCTCGCTCGGCCGGATGAACTTCTCGTAATCATGGGTTCCCTTCGGCAGCAGGCGCAGTACGTATTCGGCGCCGACGATGGCGAACAGCCAGGCCTTGGGGTTGCGGTTGATGGTGGAGAAGAAGACGTGCCCGCCGGGTTTCACCAACCGGGCGCAGGCATCGATCACCGATTCGGGATCCGGCACGTGTTCGAGCATCTCCAGGCAGGTCACCACATCGAAGGCGCCCGGCATTTCCCCGGCCAGTTCCTCGGCAGTGGTCTGCCGGTAGTCGATGTCCAGCCCGGATTCGTGCTGATGCAGGCGCGCCACCGCCAGCGGCGCCTCGCCCATGTCGATGCCGGTGACCTGCGCGCCCC
>JALVBM010000266.1 GCA_027010665.1 Chromatiales bacterium | reverse complement strand
CGAGGAGCTGCTCCTCGGTCTCCTCGTTGTCCGGATCCTTGATGATGCAGTCCACCGGGCAGACCTCGATGCACTGGGGCTCGTCATAGTGGCCGACGCATTCGGTGCACAGGTTGGGATCGATCTCGTAGATCTCGTCGCCTTGCGAGATGGCCTCGTTGGGGCATTCGGGTTCGCAAACGTCGCAGTTGATGCATTCGTCGGTGATGAGCAGGGACATGATGACAAACCTCGGGATCAGCGATGCCCGGAACGGGCGTGGAATCGCTCTATATTAGCGCATTCTTTTATTCAGCGCAGCCGCCACATCCGGATGGACAAAGGCAGAAATGTCACCGCCGAGGCTGGCGATTTCCCGCACCAGGCTGGAAGAAATGAAGGAGTATTGTTCGGCCGGGGTGAGGAATACCGTTTCCACGTCCGGGTCGAGATGGCGGTTCATGCTGGCGAGCTGGAACTCGTACTCGAAGTCGGAAACCGCCCGCAATCCGCGCAGGATCACGCTCGCGCCCTGCTCGCGCACGAAGCGCACCAGCAGGCCATCGAAACTGCAAACGGACACGTTGGGCAGATCGCCCAGCGCCGCGCGGGCCAGTTCCACCCGCTCCTCGAGGCTGAACACCGGCGCCTTGCCCGAGACCGCGGCCACCGCCACCACCACCCGGTCGAACAGGCGCGCGGCGCGCTGCACCAGATCGGTGTGGCCGTGGGTGATGGGATCGAAGGTGCCGGGATACAGGGCGGTGATGGGCATGGGATCGGGCTCGTGCGGATATGGTGCCATTCTAGTCCGGCGCGGGCGCCGGCGACACCCGGCGCAGCAGGTGGTAGCCCACCTGCCCCGCCTGTTTCTCCCGCTGCAGCGACCAGTTCGCCGGCAGTGGCGGTAGGGCCCCCTGGCCCCGAGCCACCGGGGTCTCGATGTATATCCAGGCCGGATCGGCGAGCCAGCCGCCTGCTTCAAGCAGCCGAACGGCTTCCGGCAGCAGGTCCGTGGCGTAGGGCGGATCGAGGAACACGATATCGAAGGGCGCATCCGTTTCCTTGCGCAGAAAGGCCAGCGCATCGGACCGGATCACGCGGGCGCGCTCGGTCTCGCCGAGCAGGCGCAGGTTTTCCTGCAACGAGGTCACCACGGCCGGATTGGCGTCCACCAGCACCACATCCCGCGCGCCCCGTGAGACGGCCTCCAGCCCCAGCGCGCCGCTGCCGGCGAACAGATCCAGGCAGCGGGCACCAGGCAGATGGGGCATCAGCCAGTTGAACAGGGTTTCGCGCACCCGATCCGGGGTGGGCCGCAGCCCGGCGGCATCGGGGAAGGCCAGCCGACGCCCCCGGTGGGTGCCGCCGATGATCCGGATGCGGTTGGGCGCGCGGGGCGTCACTCCGAGAGGAACAGCTTGATGATGAACTTGATGGAAAAGCCGAGCACGCCCACCATCAGGCCGAGGAACAGCACGAACATGCCGAACCGGCCCGCGTTGGAATCCTTGCCCAGGCGCCAGACGATGAAGGCCATGTAGGCCATCAGCACGATCAGCCCGATGGGCAGACCGTATTCGGTGAGCATTTCGTCGGTGAGCATGGGGGTAATCTACTACGAGGGATGGGGGATTGTAGCATGAGTGGTGCGGGTTGGCTGAATTGAGATCCCCTCACCCTGTCCCTCTCCCGGAGGGAGAGGGAACCCTTCGATAACTCGTGTTCAAGGTTCGGGTGATACGGTATCGACTAGTCAGGTCCTCATTGACCAGTAAATCTAATTGGCGTTAGCACAAGGCTTTTATAAAAGGTTCCCTCTCCCTCCGGGAGACGAAGCCAGGGATGGCGAAGGTAGAGCGAAGCAGGATGCCCGAGCCGAGGGACAGGGTGAGGGGATCAAAAGGGTGAGGAGATCAAACCACCAATCCCGCCAGATTCACAACCCCTTCCCCACCATCACCGTCACCAGCCGGTCCGGATCGATGCGGCGGCGGAAGGCGTCGCGGATCTGTTCGGCGGTGACGGCCTCGATGCGGGCGTTGAACGTCTGCAGGTAGTCCAGCGGCAGATCGTAGAAGCCGATCATGGCCACGTAGCCGGCGATGTCGCTGTTGCTGTCGATGCGCAGGGGAAAGCCGCCGGTGATGTTCTTTTGCGCGTGGGTCAGTTCCTTTGCGGTCGGGCCTTCGGCGATGAAACGGCGCAGGGTCTCGTCGAGCAGTTCGAGCGCCTGTTCGCGGCTGGCGTTCTTGGTCTGCAGGCCCATGACGAAGGGGCCTGCCACGCGCATGGGCACGAAATAGCTGTAGGCGCTGTAGGCCAGGCCGTTCCGGTCGCGGATGATCTTGAGGATCCGGGAACTGAAGCCGCTGCCGCCGAGGATGTGGTTGCCCACGTACAGCGGGAAGTAGTCGGGATCGCCGCGGCGCATGCCAATCTGCCCAACGATGATGTGGGTCTGGGTGGAGGGATAGGCCTTGCGGACGGTCCTGGCCTGCGCGACCGGCGCCGGGTCGGGCAACGCCGAGGCCTTCTCGCCGGCGGGCAGCCGCCCCACCAGCCGTTCGGCCAGTGCCTCGGCGGCCGGACGATCCAGATCGCCGACGATCACCACCAGGGCGTTGTTGGCCACGTAGTAGCGCCGGTGGAAGGCCAGCAGATCGTCACGGGTGATCCGCTTCACGCTCGCCCTGGTGCCGATGGCGGGGTGGGCATAGGGATGCTCACCGTAGAGCGCCCGATAGAAGGCCTTGCTGGCGATGTCCGACGGAGACTGTTCGCTGGCCTTGATGGCGATCAGGGTCTGGCGGCGCAGGCGTTCGAGCTCTTTCTGCGGAAAGCGCGGCGCCTCGAGGATCGCCTGCAGGGTGGCGACCGCCTGTTCCATCCATTTCGGATCGGTGAGGCTGCGCAGGCTCACCGAGGCCATGTCGCGCCCGGCGCTGCTGGAGAAGTTGGCGCCCACGCTTTCGAACCGCTCCGCAATCGTGTCCGTGTCCCATTCGCCGGCGCCCAGGTCGAGCATGCCGTTGACCAGGCTGGCAAGGCCCGGCTTGTCGCCATCGCGGGCGCTGCCGGCGTCGAACACCACCTGCACGTCGAACATGGGCAGTTGCGGCGCGTTCACGTACAGCACCCGGGCGCCGTTGGCCGTGTGCCAGGCTTCGATCTTCGGGCCGTGGGCGGACTTCACCTCGGGCGCCGATGGCGGGGTGGCCGCGCAGGCGACGAGCAGGAACAGGGTGGCGAGTACGGCGAGCAGGCGGGGAATGCGCATCATGACGAATCCTTGGACTTAGTGACGGGCGGCGGGCGCGGTCTGGCCCAGCGGCAGGGG
>JALVBM010000265.1 GCA_027010665.1 Chromatiales bacterium | reverse complement strand
TGTCGGTGGTGTGCTTCTCCCTCAGCTCGGTGTGGGTCAAGGCCATCGGTGCGCAGTTGCCGGCCCTGTCGGCGGTCACCGGCGGTCTGCTGATCGCCGCGCCGCTGTTCCTGCTCACCTGGTGGCTGTTCGATGGCCGCTGGCCCGAGATCATCCCGGCGCGCGCCTGGCGGGCCATTGTCTATCTCGGCATCGTGGGTTCGGTGCTGGGCTATGCCCTGTTCTATTACGTGCTCAAGCACCTGGAAGCCAGCCGGGTGATGCTGGTCACCCTGCTGACGCCGGTGCTGGCCCTGCTCATCGGCCAGATCTTCAACGGCGAGCGGATTGCGCCTGTTGTCTGGGTTGGCACCTGTTGTATCCTGCTGGGCATGGCCGTTCACCAGTGGGGAGATCGCCTGCTGCAGGCGAAGCGCGTGTGACGTACGGGCAGGTTCTGAAAAACCTGGGGCTGATTCTGCTGTTGGCATGGCTGGCTGCCTGCAGCAAGCCGCCCTCCCGGCTCGAGCGCATTCTCGAGAAGGGCGAACTGGTGGTGGTCACCCGCAACGCGCCCACGACATATTACGAAGGCCGCGATGGCCTGGCCGGTTTCGAATACGACATGGTGCAGGCCTATGCGAAGCATCTGGGCGTCGAGGCCCGCTTCGTCATCAAGGACAATCTCTCGGAAATGCTGCCCCTGCTCGAGCGGGGCGAGGTGGATCTGGCCGCCGCGGGCCTGACCCGCACCGACGAACGGGAAAAGCGCTTCCTGTTCAGCATTCCCTACATGGACGTGAAACAGCAAGTGGTGTGCCGGCGCGGCGGTGTCCGTCCGGAGAACATCGACGAACTGGCCGGTGTGGATCTGGTGGTGGCGGCCCACAGCAGCTACGAGGAACTGTTGCGGCATCTGCAACAGACGCACCCGACGCTGCAGTGGCGCAGCGATCCGGAACGCAATTCGGAAGAACTGCTGGAAGCGGTGTGGCTGCGGGAAATCGATTGCACGGTGGCCGACGACAACATCGTCAAGATCAACCGCCGCTATTATCCGGAACTGTCCGTACGCTTCGACATCTCCGAACCCCAGCCCCTGGCCTGGGTGATGCCGCCCGACGCGGGCCGACTGGCGGCCAATGTCAACGACTGGATGCGTGCGTTCAAGACCAGCGAGGACTTCATCGCGCTCACGGAGAAGTACTACAAGTACATACCCGTCTTCGACTATGTGGACATCCGCACCTTCAAGCGGCGAATCAAGACGCGCCTGCCCAAATACCGGCCGCTGTTCGAGCAGGCCGGGCAGGTCTACGGTTTCGACTGGACCCTGCTGGCTGCCCAGTCCTACCAGGAATCCCACTGGAATCCCCGTGCGCGCAGTCCCACCGGCGTGCGGGGCATCATGATGCTGACCCTGACCACCGCGAAGGAAATGGGCATCAAGAGCCGGCTGGATCCGAAACAGAGCATCATGGCCGGCACCCGCTATCTGTACCTGCTGCGCAAGCGCATTCCCGATACGGTCCCGGAACCGGATCTGGACTGGATGACCCTGGCCGCCTACAACGTGGGCATGGGCCACCTGCGGGATGCCCGCGAACTGGCGAAACGACTGGGCCGCAACCCCGATCGCTGGCGGGATCTGCGGGAAGTGCTGCCGCTGCTGTCACGCAAGAAGTACTACAAGACCCTCAAGCACGGCTACGCCCGCGGCCGCGAACCGGTCATCTACGTGCAACGGATCCGGGACTATCAGGACATTCTGATCCGAACCCTGAAACTGGCGGCGCGAACGGAAGCAAAAGCGAAGGAAAATTGAAGAGATTCATGTAGGAGCGGCGCCCTCGCCGCGATAAAACAGGGACGAGTGTCGAGGGCCGAGGGACGAGGAAAATCGGTTTTTTCGGGCTTTGATTGAATAAACGTATGTAATCAGAAATTCCGGGCTGTGACTATCGCGGCCATGCGCCGCTCCTACATTTTCTGTTCCCCGGCCGTATCCCCCTGCCCAAAGCGCCGCTCGATATAGGCCAGCACGATGGCCTGGAATTCCTCGGCGATCCGCTCGCCCTTGAGCGTCACCGTCTTCTCGCCATCCTCGTACACGGGGGCGACCGGCACCTCGCCGGTGCCGGGCAGGCTGATGCCGATGTCGGCGTGCTTGCTCTCGCCGGGGCCGTTGACCACGCAGCCCATCACCGCCACCGAGAGATTCTCCACGCCCGGATAGCGGCGGCGCCAGATCGGCATCTGTTCGCGCAGGAAGGCCTGGATGTCCCGCGCCAGTTCCTGGAAGTAGGTACTCGAGGTGCGTCCGCAGCCGGGACAGGAGACCACGTTGGGGGTGAAGGCGCGCAGGCCCATGGACTGCAGGATCTCCTGGGCCACCTGCACCTCCAGGGTGCGATCGCCCCCGGGTTCCGGCGTCAGGGAGATGCGGATGGTATCGCCGATGCCTTCCTCCAGCAGCACGGACAGGGCGGCGGTGGAGGCCACGATGCCTTTCACGCCCATACCGGCCTCGGTCAGTCCCAGGTGGAGGGGCCAGTCGCAGCGGGCGGCCAGATCCCGGTACACCGCGATCAGATCCTGTACCCCGCTCATCTTGCAGGAGAGGATGATGTGATCGTGGGGCAGGCCCAGTTCCTCGGCCCGGGCCGCACTCTCCAGTGCCGAGGTCACCACGGCCTCGTGCATCAGGGCGGTCGGTTCCTTCGGTTCGGGGCGTTTCGCGTTCTCGTCCATCATTCGCGCCAGCAGGGCCTGATCCAGGCTGCCCCAGTTGACGCCGATGCGCACCGGCCGATCGTGCTCGCAGGCGATTTCGATCATGCGCGCGAACTGCTCGTCCTTCCTGCGGCCCTTGCCCACGTTGCCGGGATTGATGCGGTACTTGGCCAGCGCCTCGGCACAGGCCGGGTGGGCCTGCAGCAGCTTGTGGCCATTGAAGTGGAAGTCGCCCACCAGGGGCACGTCGCAGCCGGCGGCGTCCAGCGCCTCGCGAATGCGGGGCACGGCCGCGGCGGCCGCGTCCGTGTTGACGGTGATCCGCACCAGTTCCGATCCCGCCTCGGCCAGCGCACGGACCTGGGCGGCCGTGGCGGCCGCGTCGGCGGTGTCGGTGTTGGTCATGGACTGGACCACCACCGGCGCGCCGCCGCCCACGATCACGTGGCCGACGCGAACGGGAACGGTAGGATGGCGGGCGGGCACGAACACGCTCATGGCAGGAATGCGCTGACGGAAAAGAGCAAGGATAACACAGGCCGGTTGCGTGCCGGCGGCTGCTATAATCTGCCGCCAGCATCGAGCAATCCATCCCAGAGGTCCCCATGAGCCGCAACAATGCCGCATCCCGCCCCACCCGCGCCGATCAGGCCGATCGCCACGTCCTGTACCAGAAGGCCGTGCAGGCCCCGGATTTCGAGGTGGAATTCCTGGACCGGATCTTCCGCGAACTGCGCGGCCGCAAGCCCCTGAGCCTGAAGGAAGACTTCTGCGGCACCGCCTACCTGTCCAGCGAATGGGTCAAGAGCGATCCCGAGCGCACCGCCGTCGGCGTGGACATCGACGCCGACACCCTGGCCTGGGGCCGGCAACACAACCTCGAGGCGGCCGGTTCCGACGTGGCCTCCCGGGTGACCCTGCTGGAGAAGGACGTGCGCGAAGTGACCGAGCCCCGGGTGGACATCGTCTGCGCCTTCAACTTCAGCTACTGCCTGCTGGAGAAGCGCGACGAGCTGCGCCACTACTTCGAACAGGCCCGCGCCAGCCTCAAGGACGACGGTCTGCTGTTCCTCGATCTGTTCGGCGGCACCGAATGCGAGACCGAAGCCGAGGAGGAAACGGAACTGGAAGGCGAGGGCGCTACCTACATCTGGGAACAGGTGACCTTCAATCCCATCGATCACCACATGGAATGCGCCATCCACTTCGCGTTCGACGACGGCTCCCGCCTCGACAACGCCTTCACCTACGCCTGGCGCCTGTGGTCCATCCCCGAGATCCGCGAACTGCTGGAAGAGGCCGGCTTCGCGAAGACCCGCGTCTACTGGGAACGCTTCGAGGAAGCCGAGGACGACAGCGACGAGATGGAAGGCACCGGCGAATACTACGAGACCGAGGAAGCCGAGAACCAGGAATCGTGGCTGGTGTACATCGTCGCCGAGAAGTAGGCCGGGCCGCCTTGGCCCGGCCCGTGGTCTATGGCGTGAAATTGATCAGCCAGTGGGACGATTCGGTGACCATGTTCGGGATACTGAAGCGGGATGGGAGATAGCGGGCTGCCTCGGCGAGTGATATGTCGGCCATGATGGCGGCTACGACGCCTTCGGTCATCTCTCCACTCGGCAGTGCATAATCGGTTGGCAGGCTGGCGATCGTAACGAAGTCCGGTATGGTATAGCTGTAGGCTGTTGCCGTCCCGAGCCAGCCGGTCGAAAGCGAAATGTTCCACTCGCGAACTTCCCCGCTGGCCGGCTTCTGTGTCAGATAGATATCGTATAGCCGCAAGGGTGGATGACCGGCAGTCGCCGGCGGCGTAAAGGCGTTCCAGCTGGCCCCGGATGTGGACAGGCCGGTTCCCTCGAGGAAGGGGATTTCGCTCAGATCCCAATTGATGTCACCGGGGCCGGGACGCACCGTCGCGGTGGCCATTTGTTCCCGCCTGACATACTGCTTGGTCGAAGCCGTCACCAACCGGTGTTCAGCCCACAGCCAGAACCGATCCTGATCGCTCAGCCCCTGATTCACGAAGGTCCAGACGGGATTGCCGGGTCGGTTCAGCGGAATGACCGTCCCGTTTTGCAGGAACAACCGTGCCTTGGCATCGGTGTTCGTGGGCGGTGAGATATTGAGGGCATAATCGATCAGTGCGCTGGACGGTATCGTCGCATTGTCGAAATCAATATCGATCGTCGCGCCATCCTCGATGGAAACACTGCGTTGCAGATACATGTTCCCCGTGATGTTCTGTTGCGCGTCGAGTTCCACCGCAGCCACGTCCCGGCTGCCCGCCTCCAGCATGACGGTTTGTGTGCCGGACGTAAGCGATGAAAACGCGATTTGCTGATTGCCGATGTTCACCACCTGCACGGGCTGGGTGGTGTTCAGCACGTTGAGCGTGACGCTGACCATGGCTGGTGTGGCAGGCACATCCGGGTAGTCCAGGTTGAAATACGAAACCTCGTTCAACGTGGCCTGGACGATCTTGACGATCCGTTTGTTGCCGGTCACCCCGGCAACCGCGATGCCATATTCTCCGTTTGCATCGTTGATGGTGCAGACGAAGTCGGTCAGGGTGGTGTTGTTGGAGGAGAGAATGGTCCAGGTACCGTTCTTGCCGTCCTGACAGGCGACCCAGCCGGCATCGGTATGGATGGTGACCGTATTGGCGGTGGGTGGCGGAGGAGGTGGTGGTGATGTGCCGCCGCCCGTTGTAGGTGCCGGATCGCTGCCGCCGCCCCCGCAGGCGGCCAGATTCAACAGGACGACAATGGTCGGAATGAGTCGGCTGGCATGTTTGTTCATGATGTCCCCCTGGAGCGTTTTTCGCCATTCTCGCGTTGGCAGGAAAAGGTTGCGGGTATCGCGAATGGCTTGTGTTGTGTGTTTCTGCTTAGCAGAAAAGGGGGACGGCTCAAACGGGTTTGTTGATCTGGATCAGTTGATATTCAGGTTGTGTGATTATTGAATAAACAAGATGCATTAAAATCAGTAATTTTACTTAAGCCAAATTTCCGGGCTTAACGCTTTTTTCTGAAAACCGAAAGTATGAGCTCACTCGGCTGTGGCACAGCCGCAGTCGAGCGTGTCGCCAGGCTTGACCGCGGTATAAGGGTCATGTCGCACCTTGTCATGAATCCGCATGCGATAGTCGATGAAATGCGCCTTGTCCGGGCAGTGCAGGAAGGGATTGCCGGCTTTCTGTTCGGCGATGGTGGCCGCCGGCCGATCCGAATAGTCGTGGCCGGGGAGGGTGAGGGTTGTGTCGGGCAGTTGTGACAGGCGTCGCAGGCTGTCGTACATCTGTTCGGGATCGCCGCCGTCCAGATCGCAGCGGCCGCAGCCCCACACGAACAGCGTGTCGCCGGCGATCAGAAAATCGTCGAGCAGATAGCAGGCCGAGCCCGGGGTATGCCCGGGGGTATGCAGGATGCGGATGTCGGTCTCGCCGAAGCGAATCGTGTCATCACCGTGATGCAATGTCGGCCGGGCCGGATGGTCGCCCCAGAAGGCCGCCTCGGCCTTGAGCAGGTGCAATTGGGCATCGTGCGCCGCCAGTACCGGTTCCACGGCATTGATGTGATCGTAATGGCTGTGGGTGAGCAGGATGTCGGTGATCGGCATCTCCCGTTCCTTCGCCAGGTCGAGAATCGCCTGCGGCTCCCAGGCCGGATCCACCACGACCAGGCGGCCGCTGGCCTTGTCGGTGATTACGTAGATGAAATTGGCCATCGGCCCCAGCTCGAGGGCGTCGATGGCGAAGCGTTCATTGTCGGTAACGTGCAGCATGAAAAGGCTCCGGTGAGGGATAACCCATCCGGGTTATCGTGCCGGCCGATCGGCTCGGGCAGAATGGTAACCCAGACCCCATCCGAGGACATCATCGTGGACCCCGATTTCTGGCATCAGCGCTGGGAGCAGAACCGCATCGGTTTTCACCTGGGCCAGGTGAATCCCTGGCTGGTGGAATACTGGTCCAGCCTGAAGCTGCACGCCGGCAGCCGGGTGTTCGTGCCCCTTTGCGGCAAGAGCCTGGACATGCTGTGGCTGGCCGAACAGGGGCACGAGGTGGTCGGGGTGGAAATCAGCCCGGTGGCGGTGCGGGATTTCTTCGCCGAGAACCGGCTGGAACCGCAGGTGGAATCACAGGGCGCCTTCGAAATCTGGTCCGTGGATCAGATCACCCTGCTGCTGGGCGATTATTTCGAACTGCAGCCGGCCCAGCTTGGCGAAGTGGCTGCGGTCTACGACCGGGCGGCCCTGGTGGCCCTGCCTGCGTCGATGCGGCCCGATTACGTGGCCCATCTCGATGCCTTGGCACCGACGGCACCGCGACTGCTCATCACCCTCGACTACGATCAGGCAAGGGCCGAGGGACCGCCGTTTGCCGTCAGCGACGACGAGGTGCGCGAACTGTATGCCAACCATGCCAGCCTGACCCGTCTGGCCGCCGCCGACATCCTTGACGACAATCCGAAATACCGGGAAAAGGGCCTGGACCGGCTGGTCGAGTCGGTCTGGCGAATCGGTACCTGAACACGCCGTTCCCCATCGCCAAGTTATTGTAAGAAAAGAAGAAAAAACAGGCCATCTCCGGAACAGCCCGGAAACGGGCTGTTCCGCTTCAAAATCCCGCCCGGATCCCCGAAAATGCGACTCAAGTCACATTTTTCGCTGCCGATATTTTCGCCAGGACCGCATCGCATTTCGAGGGAAATTCCGGACATGACCCGCATCGGACGCTACTGTGCAGGTTTCCTGCTGCTTTTCGGCTCGCCGCTCGCGTGGGCAGGCTACTATGTCTATCAGTTGCCGGACGGCAGTCGCCTGGTCACCGATCGCCCGCGCCACGAACGTTCGTTCAAGCTGATCAAGGCCAGCCGCAAGGTGGAGAAGGTGGGCCGCATCGCCGCCGCCGGCTATTCCATCAGTCCCGCCGTCAACTACATGCGCTTCGAGTCCCTGATTCACGAGGCTGCGGAAAAGCACCAGGTGGACGTGGCCCTGGTCAAGGCCATCATTCGCACCGAGTCCTATTTCAATCCCAACGCCACCTCCCGGGTCGGCGCCTCCGGCCTGATGCAGCTCATGCCCCAGACCGCGCGCCGCTACGGCGTCACCGATCTCTACAGTCCCCGCCAGAACATCGAGGCCGGCGTCCGTCACCTCAAATACCTGCTGCAACGCTATCCGCGCCAGCTCCATCTCGCCCTGGCCGCCTACAACGCCGGCGAAAAGGCCGTGGAGCGTTACCAGGGCATCCCGCCCTATCCCGAGACCCGGGAATACGTGAAAAAGGTGCTCAAGTTCCACGAGCTCTACAGCAACTGGCCGTAACTGGAGCTTTCTGGCTGGGTGGGTGGAAGGAACACGGAGGGCACGGAGACACGGAGGACACGGAGTTGTTGGTGTTTGTTGGTGGCAGAGACCCCGGCGTGATTGCCAGACAACACAAGTGTCCCCAAAGCTCATAATTTCTCTGTGTCCTCCGTGTCTCCGTGACCTCCGTGTTTTTCGCAGCATATTCGATTAAGCGGTTTGCGCGTAAAATGGATGCATGCCCCAGCACCGCGCCATTCTGCACGTGGACATGGATGCCTTCTATGCGTCCGTGGAAATCCGCGAGCAGCCGGGGCTGGCCGGGCGGCCGGTGATCGTCGGTGGCGCGCCCGAGCGGCGCGGGGTGGTGTCGGCGGCGAGCTACGAGGCCCGCCGCTTCGGCGTGCACAGCGCCATGCCCACGGCCCGGGCGCTGCGCTTGTGTCCCGAGGCGGTGTTCCTGCCGGTGCGCATGGAGCTGTATGCCGCCGTGTCGCGGCAGATCCGCGCCATCTTTGCCCGCTACACGCCCCTGATCGAACCGCTCTCCCTGGACGAGGCCTTTCTGGACGTCACCCAATCCCGAACCCTGTTCGGATCGGCGGCGGACATCGCCCGCGCCATCAAGCGGGACATTCGCGAGGAACTGCAACTCGTCGCCTCGGTGGGCGTGGCGCCCAACAAGTTCCTGGCCAAGATCGCCTCGGATCTGGACAAGCCCGACGGGTTCGTGGAGGTCCCCGCCGATGGGGTTCAGGACTTCCTCGATCCCCTGCCGGCCAGCCGGGTCTGGGGCGTGGGCAAGGCCACCTGCGCCGAGCTGGAGCGCTATGGCATTCGCACCATCGCCGATCTGCGCCGCCAGCCGCGGGACTGGCTGGTCGACCGCTTCGGCCGTTTCGGCGAGCGCCTGCACGAACTGGCCCATGGCATCGACCACCGGCCGGTGGTGCCCGACAGCGAGGCAAAGTCCCTGTCCCACGAAACCACCTTCCCGGTGGACGTGGCCGATCGCGCCACCCTGCGCGCCCGCCTGCTGGATCTCACCGAACAGGTGGCGCGCCGCCTGCGTCGTCACGACCGCCTGGCCCGCACCGTGCAGCTCAAGCTGCGTTTTGCCGACTTCCGTTCCCTCACCCGATCCCGTACCCTGCCCGAACCGACCGATGTGACAGCGGAAATCTGGCAGGCAACGGAAGGGCTGTTTCGCGCCGCCCTGGCCGGCGAGTCACGCCCCGTGCGCCTGATCGGCATGGGTGTCCACGACCTTGTGGATCCCGTGTCGGAACCCCATGTACAGGCCGATCTCTTTGCCGAACCGCAACGCCGTCGCCAGCGCGAAATCGATCGCCTGGCCGACGCAATCCAGTCCCGCTTCGGCTCCGACGGCATCCGCCGGGGCGGGGCGCTGAAATCGTGAATTCACCAATAGCCGGATGCAAAGGGCACGAGAGTCCGATCTGCCGGTTTTACATTGGTATTCCTTTGCGCCTTCGCGCCTTTGCGTTGGATTTTTACGAACGAACCAGGAACCCGAACCCATGGCCGACATCGCCAAGACGAACCCCGAATCCACCCCACCCACCATCTACCTGAAGGACTACACCCCACCGGCCTGGCTCGTGGACACGGTGGAACTGGATTTCGATCTGGACGAACGGGACACCGTCGTCGGTGCGCGCCTCGCCATGCGGCGCAATCCCGAACATCCCCACGACAACCCCCCGCTGGTGCTCGACGGACAACAGCTCGAATTGCTGGAACTGCGCCTGGACGGTCGCACGTTGTCGGCCGGCGAATACCGGCTGGATGCGGAACACCTCACCATTGAAGATGTGCCCGAGACCTTCGTGCTGGAGACCCGCGTGCGCATCCATCCCGATGCCAACACCGCGCTCGAGGGGCTCTATCATTCCGGTTCCATGCTCTGCACCCAGTGCGAGGCGGAGGGTTTCCGGCGCATCACCTTCTATCCCGATCGGCCCGACGTGATGGCCCGTTTCACCGTCACCCTGCACGGCGACAAGGCACGTCATCCGGTATTGCTGTCCAACGGCAACCCGGTGGCGCGGGGCGAGGAGGGCGACCGCCACTGGGTGCGCTGGGAGGATCCCTTCCCCAAGCCCAGCTACCTGTTCGCGGTGGTGGCCGGGCAGCTCGAGTGTGTCGAGGATCGCTTCACCACCCGGTCGGGCCGCGAGGTGGCGCTGCGCCTGTACGTGGAAAAGGAAAACCTGGGCAAGACCGATCACGCCCTGGCCTCGCTCAAGCAGGCCATGCGCTGGGACGAGGAGACCTACGGGCGGGAATACGATCTCGACATCTACATGATCGTGGCGGTCAACGACTTCAACATGGGCGCCATGGAGAACAAGGGGCTCAACATCTTCAACGCCTCCTGTGTGCTGGCCAGCCCCGAGACGGCCACCGACGGCGACTACTACAACATCCAGAGCATCATCGGCCACGAGTATTTCCACAACTGGTCGGGCAACCGCGTCACCTGCCGCGACTGGTTCCAGCTCTCGCTCAAGGAAGGCTTCACCGTGTTCCGGGATCAGGAATTCTCCGCCGATCTCAACTCCCGCGGCGTCAAGCGCATCGACGACGTCAACGTGCTGCGCACCCACCAGTTCGCCGAGGACGCCAGCCCCATGGCCCACCCGGTGCGGCCCGATCACTACATCGAGATCAACAACTTCTACACGGTGACCGTCTACAACAAGGGCGCCGAGGTGGTGCGCATGATCCGGGAACTGGTGGGCCGGGAGGGCTTCCGCAAGGGCACCGACCTGTATTTCGCGCGCCACGACGGCCAGGCGGTGACCACCGACGATTTCGTGCGCGCCATGGAAGACGCCAACGGCATCGACCTCACCCAGTTCCGTCGCTGGTACGACCAGGCCGGCACGCCCGAGATCACCGTGCGCGAGGACTGGGACGAAGCGCAGGGCATCTACCGCCTCACCCTGGCCCAGTCCTGTCCGCCCACGCCCGGCCAGCCGGAGAAGAAACCCTTCCACATTCCCGTCGTCGTCGGCCTGATGGATGCGCAGGGCAACGACCTGCCGCTGCAGCTCGAGGGCGAGCCGGACCCGAGCGACAGCGAACGGGTGCTCTCCCTCACCGAGCCCGAGCAGACCTTCTGTTTCGTGGGGCTCGCCGAACGGCCGCGGCCCTCCATCCTGCGCCGCTTCTCTGCGCCGGTGAAGCTGCACACCGGCTACACGGATGCCGAGTGGCGCTTCCGCCTGGCCCACGAGAGCGACGACTTCAACCGCTGGGAAGCCGGCCAGGAACTGGCCATGGGGGCGCTGCTGCGCCTGGTTGCCGATCGGCAGCCGGATCGTGAACCGGCCGTCGATACGGCACTGCTCGACGCCTTCGGCAAGGTAGTGAACGACGCGGCCATCGACAAGGCCCTCGCCGCGCGCATCCTCACCCTGCCGTCCGAGAGCTATATCGCCGATCAGATGGACGTGGTGGACGTGGAGGCCATCCACGCCGCGCGGCAGTTCCTGCGCAAGCGCCTGGCCGAGCACCTGCGCGGGGACTTCCTGCGCCTGTACGAAGACAACGTGGAAACCGGCCCCTACCGCTTCAGCGCCGAAGACATGGCTCGCCGCAGCCTGAAGAACATGGCGCTTGGCTATCTGGTGGCCCTGGACGAGCCGGCCTTCCACGAGCTGTGTGTGGATCAGTACGAGGCGCGCCACAACATGACCGACATGATGGCCGCGCTGTCCCTGCTGGCCGATCT
>JALVBM010000264.1 GCA_027010665.1 Chromatiales bacterium | reverse complement strand
ACCGCCTGCGGTGGTGGCGGCGATGGCACCACGGGCCCTGTTGCCCCGAGCAACGCATCACCGCAGGCCACCATCGATGCGCCTGCCAGCGGCACCATCTATGCCGAAGGCAGCAATGTCCTGCTGCAGGGCAGCGCATCCGACGCCGAGGACGGCGCCCTGAGCGGCACCCGTCTGAGCTGGTCCTCGAGCCGGGATGGCGCGCTCGGCACCGGGGAATCGGTTACCGCCAATGAACACATCGTTTCACCTTTATGGCTCATGGCAGATGTCGTTATGAATGACGTAATTCAAACAACATCGTACTTTTTCAATAATCGCATTTGCACAAAAACGGAAGACTGAAATGGCTCTTGTCAAATGTAATGAGTGTGGAAGTGAGATATCCGATACGGCTTCTGCCTGTCCAAAATGTGGGGCAGCCGTTGTCAGGAAATTGGGTGAACACGAAGATCAGTGTCCACATTGCATGACCGTGGTCAATGCGTCTGCGACAAAGTGCCCGAGTTGTGGGGCGGTGAAGGGTTACATGTTCGACAGGCGTTATGGTGCATTTGGCAAGACAGGAACGATAATCTGGGGGATTGTTGTGCCTTCACTAATAGCGATAGGTGCTGCCTCAGTAACAAGCGGTTTTTCGCTGTTATTGATGCTGCTTCCTGTATATGCCGCCTATCGGGTATTCGTTACCGGCCCGCGCTGGTGGGCGACAGGGCTTCCCGGATGAGTGTGGGTTGTCTGTATCAAGGGGCATTATTGTTAATAGGGTATGTCCGGTAATTGTCTTTCTGCGTCTATGTGTAGCGCATTTCGAAAGGAAAGAAAAATGAACTTTATGAAAGCAAATATATTTCCACTGGTTGTAATCACCTTGCTGTTGGTCGGGTGCGGCGGTTCCACATCCAGTGAGAATGATGGGTCGGCGGGTGCAAAGACCTATTACAGGGATCAGGATGGTGACGGTTATGGTAATCCGGGGCAATCATTGAGTGCGTTGTCAGCACCATCAGGATATGTTGATGTGGCCGGTGATTGTGACGACCTTGAGGCATCGGTAAACCCTGGCGCCAGCGAGATTGCAGATGGAATCGATAATAACTGCGATGGCCGGATTGACGAGGGCTTTCCAGGCATGAGCTTCTATCGTGACAGTGATGCTGATGGTTACGGCGATCGTGCAAATATGCTTGTTAGTACATTTCAGCCAAACGGTTACGTTTCCGACAACACGGATTGTGACGATTCCAATCCTCTCGTTCATCCTGGTGCTGCTGAAGTAAATGACGGGATCGATAATAATTGCGATGGGCAGGTTGATGAAGGGTTTGGCAGCGGCATTACTTACTATCGTGACGCTGATGGTGATGGTTACGGCGATCCGGCTGTTAGCCAGCTTTCAACAACAATGCCGCCCGGTTATGTTACAGATAACTCCGATTGCGATGATGCCAATGCGCTTGTCAATCCGGGTGCGGTAGAAATAAATGACGGCATTGATAATAATTGCGATGGGCAGATCGATGAGGGGTTTGGTGGTGGTGTTACATACTATCGTGACGCAGATGGTGATGGCTATGGTGACCCATCTGTCAATCAGGTGGCGACAACCATGCCGCCAGGTTATGTCGCCGACAATAACGACTGTGATGACTCAAACGCTTCCGTCAATCCCGCGGCGCAAGAAATTTTCGATGGGATTGACAACAACTGTGACGGAGTTACTGATGATGTTCCGCCACAACCTCCTGTGATCAATATCTCGTACCAACAGGTTAAGCAGTTTCAGTTCAGTTGGTCTGACGTGATGGGGGAGACCGAATACCGATTAATGGAAGATCCGGATGGTTCAAGCGGATTTGTACAGATTGCGGTAAGCGCTGCTGATACACAGAATCTCGTGATAGCGGTGCCGCTGCCAGACAGGATAAATGCACGTTATCTTCTTCAGGCCTGTAACAGTTATGGCTGTAGCGACTCTAATGAGGTGTCTGTTGATGTAACTAGCCTGATTGATGCGATCGGCTACTTCAAGGCTACCAACGCTGACCCAAGCGGTGGTTTTGGATGGTCAGTAGCCTTGTCAGATAACGGTGATACCCTGGCAATAGGTTCGGTTTATGAAAGTCTGAATGCGGCTGGTGTAGATAGCACTCCGGGAACGGGATCATTAATACAATCAGGTGCTGTCTATGTATTTTACCGTAACGTGGACGGGACATGGGAGAAACAGGCGTATATCAAGGCGCCAAATCCAGATCCTTATGACGAATTCGGGACTTCGTTGGATTTATCAGGCGATGGCAATACGCTTGTTGTTGGAGCGCCAGGGGAAGATGGTGCTGCAAGCGGTATCAATAGTCCATTACAAAACAGCAATGGTGCGTCTGGGTCCGGAGCAGCGTATGTCTATGTGAGGACAGGAAATGCCTGGAACCTTCAGGCTTACATCAAGGCCTCAAACACTCACCAGAATTACGCCTTTGGTCACGCTGTGTCCATCTCGGCTGACGGGAACAAAATGGTGGTGGGTTCACCAGGTGAGGCGGGTTCGAGTAGCGGAATAAACGGCGACGAAGCCTATACATCAGGCTGGTGGGAAAGTGGTGCTGCATATGTGTTTGCCAGAACTGGCACAGACTGGTCTCAGCAGGCCTATATTCGCGCTTCCAACCCGGATCCATATGACGCGTTTGGATGGTCTGTCGACATCTCTGCAGCAGGAGATGTGATAGCGGTTGGTGCCTATTATGAAGGAAGTGCAAGTACAGGGATTGACGGCACCCAAAGTGACAACAGTGCACAAGGTTCCGGTGCCGTATACCTATTCGCGCAAACGGCCACAGACTGGAACCAGAACGCCTATATCAAGGCATCAAATACACAGTCCTACGATCGGTTTGGGCATGCGATCGCACTCTCGGGTAACGGTGAAACACTGGCAGTAGGCGCAATCTATGAAGATAGCGCAGCCCGGGGTATCGATGGCATTGAATCAGATAACTCATCCCGTAACTCAGGTGCGGTCTATATCTATACAAATGGTTTATCTGGCTGGAGACAGGAAGCTTATGTGAAGGCCTCAAACAGTGATCCCGGAGATTATTACGGCTATGCCTTATCGTTGTCGTATTCTGGTGATCGGCTCATTGTCGGCTCAAAACAGGAACAGGGAAGTGCGGCAGGTATCAATGGTGATGAATCAGACAATTCTGCAATCCAGAAAGGAGCAGTTTATGTCTATTCCCGGATGGCAGGTATCTGGAGCAAGCAGTCGTATATCAAGGCAATATATACACCTGTAACATACTATTTTGGCGCATCAGTAGCCGTGTCCGG
>JALVBM010000263.1 GCA_027010665.1 Chromatiales bacterium | reverse complement strand
CCATGAGGGTGATGCGGTAACCGGTGGGCGGCAGATCCAGGTTGTCGCGGATGTGCACCGGCGGCACCAGGAAGCCCAGTTCCTGGGAGAGCTTCTTGCGCACGCCCTTGATGCGGGCCATGAGCTGTCCGCCCTGGGCCTTGTCCACCAGCGGGATCAGACGGTAGCCCACTTCCAGGCCGATGGCGTCCACGGGCGTGACGTCGTCCCAGCTCAGCTCCTTGTTCTCGGGCTCCACGGCGGCCGGCGGGGGCGCGGCCTGCTCGGCCTGGCTGGCCCGGTTGCGCTTGTGCAGCCACCAGGCACCGCCACCGCACAGGGCGGCCATGGTCAGGAAGGCGAAGTTGGGCATGCCCGGGATCAGGCCCATGATGGCGAGGATGCCGGCGGTCACGGCCAGTGAGCGGGGATTGGCGAACAGCTCGCGGATGATCTGCTCGCCCATGTCCTGGGCGCTGGAGACGCGGGTGATGATGATGCCGGCGGCGGTGGACAGCAGCAGCGCCGGGATCTGGGCCACCAGGCCGTCGCCGATGGTCAGCAGCGTGTAGTTGCGCGCGGCCTGTGCGAAGCTGAGATCGTGCTGGGCGATGCCGATGATCAGGCCGCCGATGATGTTGATGAACAGGATCAGCACCCCGGCCACCGCATCGCCGCGCACGAACTTGCTGGCGCCGTCCATGGAGCCGTAGAACTCGGCTTCCGCGCTGATCTCCTCGCGCCGGGCGCGGGCCTCGTCCTGATCGATGAGGCCGGCGTTGAGATCCGCGTCGATGGCCATCTGCTTGCCGGGCATGGCATCCAGGGTGAAGCGGGCGCTGACCTCGGAGATGCGGGTGGCGCCCTTGGTGATGACCACGAAGTTGATGATCACCAGAATCGCGAACACCACGATGCCCACCGCGTAGTTGCCGCCGATCACGAACTCGCCGAAGGCCTTGATCACCTGGCCAGCGGCGTCGGGGCCGGTGTGCCCTTCCAGCAGCACCACCCGGGTGGAGGCCACGTTGAGGGCCAGGCGCATCAGGGTGGTCATGAGCAGAATGGTGGGGAACAGGGCGAAGTCCAGCGGCCGGCGGGTGTAGACGGTCACCAGCAGCACCACCAGCGCCAGGGAGATGTTGAAACTGAACAGGCCGTCGAGGACGATGGGCGCCAGTGGCACCACGATCATCGCCATGATGGCCATCAGCAGCAGCGGCGCCCCCAGCCCCTGGCGGCTGACGTTGCGCAGCGTGTTCAGAACGGCGACCTGTTCGGCCATGGTTTCCTCTCCTGTCTGCGACCGGCGAACGAACGCCGATCAGAACTGCATGTCGTCGGGGATCGGCAGATCCTTCACGAAGGCCGGGCGCTCCTCTGCCTTGCCGCCGGCGCGGCGCAACTGGAACACGTAGGCCAGTACCTGGGCCACGGCCAGGTAGAGCGCGGCCGGGATTTCCTGATCGATCTCGGTGGTGTGGTACAGGGCGCGGGCCAGCGGCGGCGCTTCCATCACCGGTACCTCGTGCTCGCGGGCGATGGTGCGGATCTGCATGGCAATCAGATCGGCGCCCTTGGCGATGACCTTCGGCGCGCCCATGGCGTCCGGGTCGTATTTGAGGGCCACGGCGAAGTGCTCGGGGTTGGTCACCACCACGTCCGCCTTGGGCACCTCGGCCATCATGCGCCGCTGGGCCATCTCCCGCTGCAGGCGCCGCAGGCGGCCGCGCACGTCCGGGTTGCCCTCGGTGTCCTTGTTCTCGTCCTTCACTTCCTGGAAAGTCATCTTCAGCTGGCGGGTGTGCTCCCAGAGCTGGTAGGGCACGTCTACGGCGGCGATCAGGATCAGCGCCGAGGCGATGATCAGAAAGCCCACCACCAGCAGATGGCCGGCATGTTCCAGCCCTTCCGGCAGCGGCTCGTTGCCGAGATTGAGATAGGTTTCGGCCTGATGCTGCAGATAGATCACCGCCACGCCGCCGATGATGGCGAACTTGGCCAGCGCCTTGAGCAGCTCCACCACGCCGCGCCAGCCGAACACGCGCTTGAGGCCCTTGATCGGATCCAGCTTCTCCCACTTGAAGGCCAGCGCCTTGGTGCTGAAGTTCACGCCGCCCATGGACAGCGGCCCGGCCACCGCCGCGACCACCACCACGCCGAAGAAGGGCAGCACGATCCACACACCCTCCACCAGCGCGGTGCGGAACTGGCGCAGCATGGCCAGCGGGTCGAAAATGATCTCCCGCGACATGTGCAGATGCTCGCGGAACAGATCGGCGAGCTGCTGGGCCATGTGCGGCCCGAGGATCAGCAACGCGCCGCCACCGAGCAGCATCATCAGCATGGTGTTGAGTTCGCGCGAGGTGGCAACCTGGCCCTTCTCGCGAGCCTGTTGCCGCCGTCGCTGCGTGGGTTGTTCTGTGCGTTCCTGTCCGCTGTCTTCGGCCATCTCAGCCCTCACCACCCAGCAGGGTCTTGAGCAGGTGGAAGATGTCGTTGAACAGCCCGCCGGCCTGGGGAATCACGCCTGGCAGGGTGATCAGCACCACGGCGAAACCGGCCATCATGGTCACCGGAAAGCCGATGGCGAACAGGTTGAGCTGGGGCGCGGCGCGGGTCATGATGCCGAAGGCCAGGTTGACCAGCAGCAGCGAGGCCACCGCCGGCAGGGCCATGGCCAGCCCGCCGGCGAAGATGTTGCTGCCCCACTTCACCACCTGATGAAAGTCCTCGGCGGCCAGCCCCGCGGGGCCGACCGGCACGCTGCGGAAGCTGTCCACCAGCACTTCGATCAGCACCAGATGGCCGTTCAGGGCCAGGTAGACCAGAATGATCATCAGCACGTAGAACTGGCTGAGCACCGGTGCCTGCTGACCGTTCTGGGGATCGACCATCATCGAGAAGCCCAGGCCCATCTGCATGGCCACGGTATGCCCGCCGGTGATCACCGCGCTGAACACCAGTTGCACCGCAAAACCCATGAGCACGCCGATGAGCACCTGCTGGGCGATCAGAAACAGCATCAGCGGACTGCCCAGCGACAGTTCGGGCCCCGGCGGCAGCAGCGGCGCCACCACCAGGGTAATGGCCAGCGCCAGCATCAGGCGGATCCGCGGCGGCACGCTGCGGGTGCCGAACACCGGCGCCGTCATCACCATGCCGCCGATGCGGAACAGCGGCCAGATCCAGGCACCGACGAGGGCATTGATTTCGGGCCAGGTGAAGGTCATGACTCAGCCAATAAGAAACGGAATGTCGTGGATCAGCGTCTCGGTGTAATCCACCAGCAGCCGCAGCAGCCAGGGACCGGCCAGCAGCAGGGTCACCAGTGTCACCAGCAGCTTGGGAATGAAGCTCAGGGTCATCTCGT
>JALVBM010000262.1 GCA_027010665.1 Chromatiales bacterium | reverse complement strand
CCGGCGGTGCCCATGGGCGGGTTTTGTTCCGGATCCATGGGATCGATTCCGGCATCGCACCACTTGACCTGCACCAGGGTGCGGCTGCGCGTGCAGGTATCCGCGCCGTGAAGGGCGGCGTCGAGCAGGGATTCGTCCTCGAGCGCCGTGACGCTGCGTTCCCACACGTCCACGTAAAGAGTCCGGTTGGGCGCGGACCACTCGGGCGGATACGGGTAGTCGCTCTGATCGTCCGGCGCGACGGGTGAAGGCTCGCCGTCGTCGGGCAGATCGGCGTGCCGGCCGAGGTGCCCGTCCACCACCACCCAGCCGGGGAGGATGGCGGGCGGCGTGCCCGTGATCCGCAGGCCATTCGTGCGCGGCGTGCCGCCGGCCACCGTGACCTGCAGCGCAGCGGCCAGGCGCGCCTTTTCCAGATCCGTGAGTTCGTTCCAGTCGGCATCGGCCAGCATCCGGCCCTGCTGCTGGTACACACCGGAATAGTCATGGAAGGGCGTTCGTCTGCGTCGCGAGATCTGTGTCTTCATTTCCCTTTGCCTCGTTGCTGCCGGCCGCTGGCGGCCGGATGGTTTCCGTCAATCCGTGGGGTTGCGCAGCCGCGGGGTGGGGCAACGCAAGGTTTCGTCCGTGACGAACACGGCGCGCATGCCCAGCGGCAGGAAATCCTGCACCTTGCGGGCCGCGGCGGTCTCCCGCTGCACCAGGCGTTCGTCGTGATAGGCGCCCATCTCGCCGCCGTCCTCCGCGCCGGCCCGCAGCGCCTCCGGCGCGGCGGCATGCAGGACGCCACAGCCGGGCTCGCCAAACCGGTCGCTGAGAAACACGGGCGGGCGTGCCGTGTTGGTGGGCATGAACCGCAGGCGGGATTCGGCGCCGTCGCTGCGTCGTTCGTCCGGCGGAATTTCCTCGACCCGGCTGTAGCGGATGCAGCCGCCGCGGGGGATGTCCGTATCGCCCCGATCCTTTTTTGGCCGCGGGACGAGGATGGCATCGCTGCACTCGAGCCATTCGGCCACCAGTTCGCGCAGGACGGTGCAGTACTCGAGCCGCATGCGCCCCCGGGGCGTTTCCACCGTGTTGAACAGGCAACCGCGGGCATCGAGCACGGTCCGCCTGGTGTCCGGCGTCTCCACCAGAAGATGGCGGGCGGCGCACCGGCGGAGGATCACCCGGGCCTCGCCGATTTCCACCCGGTTGTCGAACCACAGGTTGTGGAACTCGAAGACGGCCCGCTGGTGCAGGCGGATCACGCCGCGCACCCGCAGGGGGGTGTCGGTATGGGCGTGATAGCGGATGCGCGGCCAGATCTCGCCACCGATTTCCACCTCATCCTCCGTGATGGACAGGCGCTCTTCGGGCACCCGGCCTTCGACGATGCGTTCCCAGCGGACGCTGATCGGACGTGGCGAAAAGTAGCCGTCCCACGGCACGGCATGGATGAGAATGCGCCGGGGATGGACATGGCCATGACGGCTGTCGGGGTCGCGCACGTCCACGGTGCGCGGCGCATGGTCCTGATGCGTACCGGGGAAGCAAGGCACGCCGTGGGGATGGTGCAGGCGCGCCCGGGGCACACCGCCCTCCGTGTCCGCCGACAGCACCACCAGCCGCGCTGCCTGCCGCACGTCCACGGTCACCGCCGGCAGACCGGGATGCCCGGCGCGGAAGACAGGGGAATCACTCACCCGATAATCTGTCTCGTCTCCATGCCAGGCGGCCGGGAGCAGGGGCCGATCGATCCGGGCTACCGTGGCCGTGCGCTGCCAGCCTTCGGTCACGGCCACCGGCTTGCCCAGCAGTCGCCCGGCGATGTCCCGGATCACCCGCAGGGTACCCTTGCCCTGCCGCCAGGCTACGGCACGGCCCACTTCGGCACGGCGTCCGGCCGTGTCCGTGGAGACCATCTGCACGTCGAGCAGCTCCGCGATGTACGGCAACACCCAGGGCTGGCAGGCATCGTCCTCGTTCCGTTCCGGCAGGGGGAAGCGATCGCGGTAGAGCTGCATGAGCAGATCGTGGAAGGCTTGCAGCAGATCGCCCTGCACCGCGATCCAGCGCGCCAGTTCGCCGGTGGCATCCCGTTCCCGGTAGACGACGGGCAACTGCTGCAGGAGCTGTTCGCTCAGGGGGCTGCGCTCAGTCATCGGTCCATGCCTCCACGGTGAGATCCTCCACGGCCAGCGACGAATCCAGCCAGGCACAGCGGGTGGGCCCGGGATCGATCAGGCGCAGGCTGCCATCCTCGCTGGCGACGGTGCGCGCGGGCGGCGCCGAGCCGGGCGCCACCGACATCCGCACTTCGGAATGCAGCACGCCGGTCACGTTCTCGATCACGGCAAACAGTTCGCTGCGATAGAGCGGCTGCCCCAGGCGACGCCGGTCAAGGCCAAAGGCGGTCAGCAACGTCTCGCGCACCGCCTCGGCGACGACACCGGCCTCCCAGGCCGAGGTGTCGATGTAGACGGTCATGGACAGCCGCACGCGAACCGATTCGAAGACGACGACGTTCACCTGCACGCCCGGCAGGGCATGGGCCTGCAGCCAACTCTGCAGATCCTGTCGCAGGGTGGCGGTCAGGCTCGCGCCATGGGCGGGCACCACCACCACGCGCACCGCCTCGTTGCGGGCATGGGCGGCGCGCACGGGAAAAGCCCGGGCCTGCCATACGCTGCTGTGGGAACGGGCGAGCAGGGCGAAATCGCGCAGGGAAACGGCCCGGGCCAGGGTCATGACCGTGGCCGGCGCCGCCTCGCGCAGTTCCGGGGCCGATTCCATCTCCGCCCCGCCGCCCGCGGCCTGGAACTGGCGCACGCCTTCCACAAGATGATGCCGCCGCAACGGGGTCTCGAGACTGCCGGCCGGGAGATTGCCCGCCGGGCCGACGCCCTGCCGCCAGGCCACGCGCAGATTGTTCCGCCCCGGCGGCACCACACGGCCGTGAACGCCGTCGCCGAACAGGATGCGGATTTGCCCGTCCTCGGTCATGCGGGTGCGGTACACCTCGTCGGTCGGACCGGCATACCGGAAGCTGTCCACAGCCTTCCAGGCCTTGCCGTCCACCCGCAGTTCGATGGCCGCGCGCACGCCACTCTCCCGGGTCGCATCGAAGACGAAGGCCACGTCGTCGGCATCGAATGTGTAGGCGGCATCGGGCGTTCCCGTGCCGCTGCCGAGCACCTTCCCGGGGCGGGTCTCGCCATGCCCCGCCCTGACCACGTTGCCCCGGATGGCGACATCGCTGGTCGGCGTGATCCCCGGCAGCGGATCCGCCAGGGTGATGGTTGCCCGCTCGCGGTCGATCGCCACGATGCGGGTGTGCAGGGCGTCGGCCGCGGTGGTCACCATCACTTCCCGTCCGGCAAGCAACGTGTCCGGCAATTCCGCGAGTGCCAGCCGGCTGCCCCGCAGGGGCGTTTCGTTGCGGTTCCAGCCCAGCGGTCGGGCGGTCGTGTCGAAACCGCCCATGAGCCGGGTACTGGCCAGATGGAAGGGACCGCCGCCCCGGTGCTGCCAGCGATCGACGTGCAGCACCGACTCCCCGTTGTTGTCCACCTGCTCAAGCCGCGCCCATGCCTGCTGGTTGCCCCGCTGCAGCACGACGAAATCGCCGGGCGCGAGCTTGCGGGCCTTTTCCGTCTGCAGGCGGGGCGAGGGTTCGCCGGCATGGCTCTGGGCAATCCAGGGATCCGGCCGCCAGGGGCCTGGCGATTCGGGCATCATGAGAAAGGCCTGGGTATTGCGAAACGCCTGCTCGTTCAGGCCGGCCCGCTGCAACGCCGCCCGATCCACCGACAGCGCAATGCGGGTATAGCCCGCGAAAGTGGACGTTTGCGAATCCGCCGGATCGTAGTGCGCGGCGGCCACCCGAAACACGGGCAGGGGCCGACGGGTATCGCCGTCGGGCCGGCGGCGGGCCAGCCAGCGCCCCTTGAGCCGGCGCCAGTCGCCGGCCAGATAGAAGACGCCGAGCTTGTCCTCCTCCTGCTCAACCTTGCCGGTCATATTGCGCAGCACGTGAAAGGTGACCGGCAGTTCCTCGGCCTTGCCGATGCGCGTGGTGCGCAGATCCAGTTCCCCGACCGTTGCCGGAAAACGCAGGCCGTCGGCCAGCACCTGTTTCACGTACAGGAACACGGGCTTGTGTCCGGGGCTGCCGATGGCCAGCAGATCGCCGGCCGTGATGCCGTCCGGCGGCTCCCGCAGCCGCAGGGTGCGCCCGATCTGGGCACCGGTGGTGATCGGCCCCTTCACCTGCAGCCGCTCCCGGGGCTGCAGGTGGACCAGGGTGTCGCCACTGACGAAACCCGGCGGGATCCCGGGATGCACGTTGATCCGGGTGCTGCCGGATCCGGCCTGCACGGCGGCGATGCGCAACGCCGCGCGCCGTTCGGTTCGCGTGTTCTCGAGCACGAGGGGATCTCCGACGACCAGATCCGTGAACTCGCCTTCGACCACGAGCCGGCGGCCACGCAGCAGTGCCGGATTGCGATCGTAATCCTTCGGCCACAGGGTGTTGAGGTCGGCACGCAGCTCGATGTCCGACAGGGTTTCGAAGACCACCGGTGGCGAACCGTCCGCCGGCGTATGTTTGACGCCGAAACCGGCTTCGAGCAGGCCGTCGGCCGCCGCCGTGATCACCAGCGGCGTCTCGGCGGAAGCCGGCGGGCGCGGCGCGTAGTCGAGCATCGCCACCAGGCGCCGCAGACTCTCCCACTGGGTCGCCGTGCCGATCCAGGATTCGTTGGCCGTGGCGTCGATGTAACCGGCGAGCACATGGCAGGCCCTGGCAAGACTGCGATGGAACTGCCAGAACAGATCGTGGCGATCGTCGGCATAAAGCGCGATCAGAGCCTGCAACCGCTCGGCAGGCGTGGCGTCCCCGGGCGGCGCCGGCGGCAGATCCATATCGGGAAAGGCGCCGGCCAGGGCGTCGCGCAGATCGGCCAGAAAGGTGACGGCATTGCCATCGACGTATTCGACGCGGTTCAGGCCGGCACGATTCCAGCGGGTGAGATCGCGCACGGCCATCAGCCGGCCCTCCCGCCACGCAGGCGCAGGCTCAGGTGACCGCGATCGGGCCGTGCCGGATCGTTCTCGCACACCGCCACCTCGAGCCCCTCGAGCTCGATGCGCCCGGCACCGGTGCGATCGGGAAAGCGCCGGCCCATGCGCTTGAAGCGTTCGAGGCACACGTTCTCCACGCCATCAAGCGCCATCACCGCCTCGAACAGGTCACCGGCGAACACGTCCTCGCCGAACTGCAGCCGGCCGGGCGCGAAGAAGCCACTGGGTCCGGTGCCGAGCACCTGTTCGACCGCCTGCCGCACCTCGGAGCGGAAATGGTTGTCCGCCACCTGGATGGCGAGCACGATGACCAGCCCGACCTCGACGGCGGCCTCGAGCCGGATCGGCTGGCCGGCCATGCGCATGGCGTCGAGATAGTCCAGCAGCACGCCACGCACCGTGAGCTGGATGTCGTTCACGGGCACCGGCACGCCCTGTTCGCGGTGAAAGTCGCGCACCGCCTGCCAGTCCGCTTCCGGCAGCGGCGCGCGCGTATCGAGCGCCCGGCGCCCCTGCACGATCACGGCCACATGCACTTCTTCCCAGGCACCACACCAGCGCGACCAGGCCTGGGCCTGGAGCACCAGGGGATGTTCCTGCAGGCGCAGTCGGTAGTCCTCCAGGGTCACGCAGCGGCGCTGGCGGTGGATGGCGCGCGGGCCGGCCCGCCGGGCGGCCTCCATGCGCTGCGGGTTGTCCAGCCAGTACTGGTCGAAACGGGCGATGTCGTCCCGGGGATCGTCCGCTGCCGGTGGCCGGTCGAAGGGAGGCTCGCCCAGTGCCCGCGCCCGTTCGAGCGCATCGTAGCCAATCAGTTGCAGCAGGCGCCGGACGCTCGCCGGATGCCGCGCCGTCTCCAGGGTGGCCTCGCTGGCCACGCGATCGAGCATGTCCGACAATTGATCGAGGACGGCGGCCAGATTCTCCTGCAGCACGACTTCCAGATCGGCCGGCGTCCAGCGCTGGCGCTCCGGAAAGCGGGTGGCCAGATCCTGCAACAGGAAGCGGCGAAAACTGTCGTAGTCCCGAAGCTGCCAGTCGAAATCGTCGCCCACCGCCGGCAGGGGGCGGGGCAGTTCGGCCAGCCGCCGGCCGCAATCGGCGCAGCCTTCGTCGAAGATCAGGTTCTGGCGTGGGGCGCGGGCCATCAGGCGCTCACCTCGAAGGTCTGCTGTTGCCGGTAACCGATGGTCGCCAGCGTATAGCCGACGGTGATGATCAGGCGGCCCGCCTCGCCGGCCACGTCCACCTCGATACTGCGCGGATCCACCTCGCCGGCCAGGGCCTCGGCCAGCGAGGCGAGCAGGCGCTGGCGGGTCACCTGCCAGATGGCGGCGCTGTTGGGTTCGAACACCAGCGCCCGCACGCCGGCGCCAAACTCGGGCCGGAAGACCCGTTCCCCGGCCTGGGTGAACAGGACCTGTTCGATCTGATCGCGTACATGGCGGGCCCGATCGGCCAGCTCGGCGCGACCGGCCCGCACCCGGAAGGGAAAGGCCAGATAGGGCGGATCGACGAGTCTGCGTTCCATGCTCAACTGCTCCGCACTTTCATGGACAGGGTGCTCATCTCGCCCTGGGGAATGGGCGGCGTGGTGGGCCCGCCGGTCGGGCTGCTGGTGTGCACGTGGGTCATGAACAGCGAGAGGAAACTCTGCCCCTTGATCAGGGGCTCGCCCCCTTCGCCGCCGAGCAGGATCTGCGATCCCTTCACGATCACCTGCGTGCCCTCAACGGTGATGCCGCCAGGGCCCATCTCGATGCGGTTGCCGTTGCTGTCCTCCGCCACCGTGCCGGTCGCATCGAGTGTGAGACTGTTGCCGTTGGCATCCTCGATGCGCAGCGAGCCGCCTTCGGCATCCAGCCTGACGCTGGCGCCCTGGGCATCGGTCAGGGTGAGGTTCCCGCCATCGTCGATGTCGATGCTGGCCCCGGCACTGTGCTGCAGGTGAACGCGGCGCTCGCCCTCGGCATCCTCCATCAGCCAGTAATGTCCGGCGGCGGTCTTGAACTGGCGCGTGGTGGGCGGCTGCCGGACCTCGGCCGGGGCATCGCCTGCGGCCTGCCAGAACGTGCCGGTCCAGATGGGGTGATCCAGATCGCCGTTCTCGAATTCCACCCATACCCGCGCACCCGTCTCGGGCACGCTGAAGAAGCCCTGATCCGCCAGGCCGCCGAAGGGCAGGCAGGGCAGGGCCCAGTCGGTCGTCTCGTCACCCAGAATCGCGGGAACGCGCAGGCGCAGGCGGCCGATCCCCTGGGGATCGTCGTTGTCGGCAACGAAGCCCCGGTACTTTCCCCAGTAGCGATCCTGAACCCGCCTGACCAGTTGTTCGATGATTTCTTCCATTGCCCGCTCCCGTCGTCGTTCGCTACAGGTTGTCGCCCACGGCATTGCGCAACAGGGTGAACTGTTGCCGGTAGCCGCCGGCATCGAAGACATGCGTCACCCGGTCCACGTAATAGATGCCGCTGTGTCGATCGCCCACGCCATCCAGCCCCACCGGGAGGCCGACCTGCAACACATGGCCATAGAGGCTGCCGTCGAGTTCGCCTTCCGCCACGACCCGATGGATGTCGGCCGTATCGATTTTCATTTGCGCCTGGGCCTGAATGCGCGCCTCGTCGTCGCCGGCCGTTCCACTCTGCTGCACGACGTAGGGCCTGAGACCCCGGTTCCCGCTGGTCAGACGGGTTCGCCCGAGCACGGGAATGGCGGGCTCGACGGAAATCGTGCGGGTACTGTCACCCTGCCGGTCGGCCAGGGTGACATCGATACGGTCCGGCTGTTGCGCGTCTTCACCGATCCGGATCTGCAGAACATCGGTGGCGCTGCCGGCCTGCACCCGCAGGGTGGGCTGCCGCGTGGCCTCCAGCCGCATGGGGCCGAAGTAGACCTGGTCCGCCGCCGTTTCCGAATCCACATAGAACGTCAGTTCATAGCCATTGGCTTCGGCACGTTTGCGCAGAAACCGGATGTCGGTCTCGTCCTGGTTGAGTTTGGTCATGTTCCCGGTGCCGGACCCGCTGTCCGGATGAAGGATCAGCCCGTGCTCGGTCAGGATTTGTCGAATCACCATCGAATCGGTGGCCGGCTGCTGTTCGTTGGCCCAACTGTGGCGACGATGTTCACGATCGAGCGCCATGGAAAGGTCCTGACAAGTCACCGAAAAGGTGGCATTGCCCCGCTCCTCGGGATACTCCCCTTGCGACTCCCGAACAAAACCGTGAAATACCGGCTCCACCCTGTCACCGAAACGGGCATCGATTTCCACCCGCGCCCAGGGCTCGAACAGCCCCTTGTCCTGCACGTCCCAGCGCCCCTCCTCGTCACGTCGGCTGTCAAAGGTAAGGGAAGCCGTCCAGGCTTCTCCGCGGGAGGTATCCACGGAAATCTCCCGCAGTAGCGGATACAGCCCTTCGGGGCCGATGTCTCTCCCGTCGACCCGGACGACACATTCCGCCGGCTCACGGATGCGTTCATCGAAGATGTTTGCCAGCAGGCTCATCGTTCATTTCCCGGAATCAGGATCACACTGCCGGCGAGGGCATCGAGCGTGGCCGTCCCGCCGAAGAACAGTTGCGGATTGGCATCGAGAATCCGCCACCACAGCCGGCTGTCGCCGTAGTATTCCCGCGCCAGCAGATCGAGGCGCTCGCCCTTCTGCAGGGTATGTTCGAGCGCGCCTTCCCGGGTCCGGATGTCGCGCGGGCGGGTTCCTGCGAACACCGGACGTCCGGCCTCCCCGGACACGTAGGCCCGGGCATTGCGATAGCGGGAACGCGCGTCCAGCATCAGAACAGCCCTCCGATAACCGAAGCGGCCTGCTGGCTGGTATGCAGCGCCGCCGTGGCCACCTGCCGCAGTTGTTCGGCACGATAGAACGGATTGTTGCCCTCGATGACCTGCAGGGTCAGCGTCACGGTGGCGCGATAGGGCACCAGGGAAGGAAAGTGGGCCGTTTCCTTCACGTCGATGGCCTTGAGGAACACCGGCAGAACGTGTGTGCCCCAGACGAACAGAAGCACGGAGGCGTTCTCGTCCCGCTGGAAGGCCCGCTCGCCGCCGGCGCCGAGACTGGCCAGCAGTTGCATGCCGCCCGGCCCCTGCTGCTTGGGCTCGACCATGCTGCGCAGGGTGGCCAGTTCCGGTTCGATGCCGAAGCTGGTGGCGACGGGATCGCCCTTGTCCAGCCGATCGGTGGCATCGATCAGGATTTCCACATCGAAGCTTTCCGGTTCGATGCTCACGCTCTGGCTGACCCGCGCGGTTTCGGTCGGCAGGGTGAAGTCGTAACCGCCGCGGGTGGCCGGCGTGTTTCCCAGGGTGATGTTGATGCTGCGGCTGCGGCCGATCTGCTGCGGGTTGAATTCGAACGCCAGCACCAGCGGCGACGGCGAGAGAGCATATTCGACCAGAAAACCTTGTGTCTCACTGAGCATGATCGTCTCCCTTGCCGCTGTTCAACTGCGCATGGATCGCCTGCGCGATGCGCCGGGCGAGCTGTCGGTCGCTGCCCGCCGGCGACAGTTGCAGCGGCGGCAGCCGCAGGGCCGCGATACGACCGGCCGGCCAGTCCAGGCGGGCCAGTTCCTCGCCGAGCAGGCGCCCGATGCGCGCCGCGCGGGCGGCATGGTCCCGGGGCAGACGCAGGCGCAGACGATCAATGGTGAGCATGTTGCATTTCCTCCGGAAGATGGCCCTGCAGCGCGCCCAGTTCGGCCGGCGTGGCTTCGCTGTGTTCCTTGCCCAGCTCGCGCCACACGCCGATGGCGATGTGGCGCAGGCGGATCGGTTCGTCGTCGTGGGCAGCCAGATAGGCCGCATGCAGGGCCGCGTTGCGAATGCCGCCGCCGGTGAGCACCACACTGCGGCCGAGGGCCGAGGTGTCCACTTCGGGATGGCGCGGCGCGCGTGGCGGCAACAGCCGGTCCCAGAGCCGGGCCCGGGCCTCGGCATCGGGACGGGGGAACTCCACCACCATCTGGAAGCGGCGGGTGAAGGCGCCATCGATCTGCTTGCGCAGGTTGGTGGTGAGAATGCAGGGTCCCCGGTGGCGCTCGATGCGCGACAGCAGATGACTCACTTCCATGTTGGCGTAGCGATCCCGCGCTTCCTTCACTTCCCCCCGGCGCGCGAACAGGGCATCGGCCTCGTCGAACTGCAACACGGCTTCGCGATCGTGCAGGCTGTCGAACAGGGCGTTGAGGTTCTTTTCGGTCTCGCCGATGTACTTGCTCACGAGCCGGCCGAGATCGACCCGGTAGAGGGGCCAGCCCAGTTCGGACGCCAGCACGCTCGCCGCCAGGGTCTTGCCGGTGCCCGAGGCGCCGGCGAACAGGGCCACCGGACCGCCGAGGGCGGTTCCGCCCCATTCGTCCTCCACCCGCACACGATGGCGGATCCACAGCAGGTATTCGTGCAGCATGGCGATGCGATCCGGCGGCAGGATCAGATCGTCCCAGTTCGCCTCGACGGTCACGGGCACGGCCCCGACGGGCGCCGGCGGCGCCGCGTCCATCCCCTGCAGGCGCGAGGTGAACCACGGCGCCGGCCGCAGGGGCTGATAGGGATCGGTGTGCGTCTCGCGCAGCAGCCGGTATCGCTGCAGGGGGCTGGCATCGGCAAGGGCACGCTGCAGATGCGCGGCCTGGTCCGGTTCCAGGGCCAGCAGTTCCTGAATCAGGGCGCGGCTGGCCCACGGCTGGCCGCTGCCGGCCTGCAGGCTCTGGTACGCCCAGCCGATCCGCGGCTCGATCTCCGGCGCCACGATGCACACCAGGGCATCGAGTTCCACCGGCGACAGGGGCGCCGGCAACAGGCCCTGCCAGGGTCCGTCGACGAGACGCAACCGTTCCACCCGGCGCTGCAGTTCGCGCAACTGCTCGAGATGTTCCGCCGCCAGCGTCTTGCCTTCGCGACTGCGGGCGAGACAGAAGGCCAGCAGTTGCAGGCGTTCCCATTCCGCCTGCAGCGCCACCGCAGGAATGTTCAAAGACGGGCCGCTCATGGCGAGGGCTCCGTGAGCGTCACCAGCAGCGGATTGCTGCGCACCGTGCGCTCGCTGCCATCGGCTGCCCGGGTATAGGTGCGGGTGGCATACAGCAGGTACTGTCCCGGCGCATCGGTCGCCGGCAGGGCCATCGCGACCGTGGCGGCCGACTCGACCCGTTCGGGATCGATGACCTTGTCGGTCACCACGGCATCCACCGGATCGCCGGCTGTTGCCCAGCCGGTTTCGGTCCAGGACTCCCACTGCAGCCGCACCGCGGTGCCCGGCTCGCCGGCCAGCCAGACGGCCGGGGTCGGCACCGTGCCACCGGCCTCGAAACGCAGGGATTCGAGGCAGCGCCCGTCCTGCACGAAACAGATCGCCGGCTGCCAGTCCTCGCTTTGCGTGTCCGGCGCGATGCGCCGATCGCCCGGCATGTAGCCCAGATGTTCGCCGGCGGCATCCCCGGCGAGGACCACGGCGGATCGGGTCTCCGCGACCCGCTTCGGCGGCACGGCCGGCGTCTGCGGCATCACCGGCGCCAACGAAAATTCGTAGAGCAGCGAGGGCCGGTAGACCGTGTCACCCTGGGTGGACCACAACTGGTTGATCTGTTCCAGCCCGAGGTTCTGGAACACGGCCTGGATGTGAAAGGCCTCGCCGTTCACCTCGAGACGGAACACCGGATGCTCGTGCAGGATGCGCAACACCTCGCCCAGCAGACGCAGATCGTTCTCGCCGGCGCTGATGGCGTCCTCGAGCAGGGCGAAGGGCGTGATCATGCAGTAGGCGCGCAGCAGCCAGGTCTCGCCCGG
>JALVBM010000261.1 GCA_027010665.1 Chromatiales bacterium | reverse complement strand
AATACGAGCTGATCGCCGGCGAGCGGCGCTGGCGGGCCGCCCAGCTCGCCGGCCTGCACGCGATCCCGGCGGTGGTGCGCGAGGTGCCCGATCAGGCCGCCATGGCCATGGGCCTGATCGAGAACATCCAGCGCGAGGAACTCAATCCCATCGAGGAGGCGGCCGCCCTGCACCGCCTGATCGAGGAGTTCGGCCTCACCCACCAGGAAACCGCCGAGGCGGTGGGCCGCTCGCGGGCCGCTGTCTCCAACCTGCTGCGCCTGCTGACCCTGGAGCCGAAGGTCAAGCAGATGCTGGAGGAAGGGCAACTGGAGATGGGCCATGCCCGGGCCCTGCTGTCCCTCGACGGCGCCGCCCAGATCAGGGCCGCCGAGGAAGTGGCCAAACGCGGCCTGTCGGTGCGCGAGACCGAACAGCTGGTGCGCAAACTGCTCAAGCCGGCGGAGAAGAAACCGGCGCCGAAGGTGGATCCGGACATCCAGCGCTTTGCCGAGGAACTGTCGGAGAAGCTCGGCGCCCGGGTGCAGATCCAGCATTCACCCAAGGGCAAGGGCAAACTGGTCATTCAATACAACAGTCTCGACGAGCTCGACGGCATCATCGATCACATTAAGTAATTTCTAATATATTGATATACCGTTGATTTGTCGGCATCTGCCGGCAAAAATCCCGGAAAAAATCATTTATACCCTCATCATTGACCGGTGTAGAGGCTCCCGCTATACTTCGCGCCCCTGCAATCGATGGGCCTGTGGGAGGGCTGCGTCCATGACCGCCAGCAGGGGTCTGCAAGACCTCGCCTTCCGCCGCACCCGCAACCGGTTACTCCTGATTCAGGTGATTCTGGTGCTGCTGGCCGCCGCAATCGCCCTTCCGCTGCAAGGGAACGAATTCGTGCTGGCGCTGCTGTACGGTGGCGCAACCAGCCTGGCCGGGACCCTGGCCGCCGCCTGGCGGCTGCACCGGGTCGCCGGCCGGACGAACGACGCCGCGATGGCCGATGCCGCCGGTTTCTACCAGAGCGCCGCCTTGCGTTTCGTCGTCGTCCTCGCCCTGCTGGTGCTGGGCTTCGGGGTGTTGCGCCTGCACGGCCCCGGCCTGCTCACCGGCTTCATCGTGGCCACCGCCGGCTTCCTGTTCGGCCGGCCGCAACGGGCGCGCTGATCGGCACATCCGGACTTCTCGAAAATTTGGAATGTTCAAGCATGTCTAGCGAAGCGCTGTCCTCCACGGACTACATCAAGCATCACCTGCAGAACTGGACGTTCGGCAAGCATCCCGATGGCACCTGGGGTTTTGCCCACAGCGCCGCCGAAGCGAAGGAAATGGGCTTCTGGGCCATCCACGTGGACACCATGTTCTGGTCCATCAGCCTCGGTGTCCTGTTCCTGTGGCTGTTCCGCCGGGCCGCGAAGAAGGCCAGCGCCGGCACCCCGTCCGGCTTCGTCAACTTCGCCGAATGGATTGTCGAGTTCATCGATACCTCGGTGCGCGGCTCCTTCACCGCCAAGAACAGCCTGGTGGCGCCGCTGTCGCTGACCATCTTCGTCTGGATCTTCCTGATGAACCTGATGGATCTGATTCCGGTGGACTGGCTGCCGAGCCTGGCCGGCTTCATCGGCGCCAACGTGTTCGGCATGGACCCCCATCACGTCTATTTCAAGGTGGTGCCTTCGACCGATCCCAACGCCACCTTCGGCATGGCCTTCGCCGTATTCTTCCTGGTGCTCTACTACAGCATCAAGATCAAGGGCATCGGCGGCTTCACCGGCGAACTGACCCTGCAGCCCTTCCAGGCGAAGAACCCGGTGATTCAGGCACTGTTCATTCCGATCAACTTCGTGCTGGAGTTCGTGTCCCTGATCTCCAAGCCCATCTCCCTCTCCCTGCGACTGTTCGGCAACATGTACGCGGGCGAGATGATCTTCATCCTCATCGCGCTGATGTTCAGCGCGGGCATCGGCATGGGGATCTTCGGCGGCCTGCTGCAACTGGGCTGGGCCATCTTCCACATCCTGATCATCACGCTGCAGGCGTTCATCTTCATGACCCTGACCATCGTGTATCTGGACATGGCGCACCACGAACACTGAGTTTCCCAACCTTTTTCACCCTTTCGAGAAATACAGGAGAAAACCATGGAACAAGCACTGCTCTACATCGCCGGCGCACTGATGATGGGCCTGGGCGCGCTCGGCGCGGCCGTGGGCATCGGCATCCTCGGTGGCCGCTTCCTCGAAGGCGCTGCCCGTCAGCCGGAACTGATCCCCATGCTGCGCACCCAGTTCTTCATCGTCATGGGTCTGGTGGACGCGGTACCGATGATCGCCGTTGGTATCGCCCTCTACGTCCTCTTCGCGGTGGCCTGACCCCGGAGCGACGTTTCACCCGAACAACGTAGACAGGTTCGCGCATGAATATCAACCTTACCCTGATTGGTCAGACGATCACCTTCATCGTGTTCGTGTGGTTCTGCATGAAATACGTGTGGCCGCCGATCATGAACGCGCTCGAGGAGCGCAAGAAGAAGATCGCCGACGGCCTGGCTGCCGCCGAGCGTGGCGAGCACGAGATGGAGCTCGCCCGCAAGCGCGCCCTCGAGGAGCTGCACGAAGCCAAGCAGCAGGCCCAGGAGATCATCAACCTGGCCCACAAGCGGGCCGGCGAGATCGTCGACGAGGCCAAGGAACAGGCCCGCGCCGAGAGCGAGCGCATCCTGGCTGCCGCCAACGCGGAGATCGAGCAGGAAGCCAACCGGGCGCGGGAGCATCTGCGCCAGGAAGTGGCCTCCCTCGCCGTGGCCGGTGCCAGTCGCCTGATCCAGAAAGAGATCGACGCAAAGGCCAACGAGGCATTGCTCAAAGATCTGGTCGCGCAACTGTAAGGGGCCCGGAGCATGGCAGAGAAAAGCACCCTGGCCCGGCCCTACGCCAACGCCGTCTTCCGACTCGCACGTGAACAGGGCGATCTGAAGAAGTGGTCCGACATGCTGCAGCTCATCGCCGCCGTGGCCGAGGATCCGGCCATGCAGGCGCTGATCGGCAATCCCGAGTTCGAGCGCAGCCGGCTGGAGACGCTGTTCCTCGATATCTGCGGCGACGGCCTCGACGAGCAGGGCCGCAATCTGGTGCGCGTGCTGATCGAGAACCGCCGCCTGGACGTGGCGCCGCAGATCGCCGATCTCTACGAGGCGCGCCGGGCCGATGCCGAAGGCACCGCCGACGTGGAAGTGGTCTCGGCCTTTGAGCTGGACCCGGCGATGCAGGAACAGCTCGCCGCCGCGCTGGAACGGCGCCTGGGCCGCAAGGTGAACCTGCGCGTGAAGATCGACGCGTCGCTGATCGGCGGCGTGCTGGTGCGCGCCGGGGATCTGGTGATCGACGCCTCCATAACCGGTCGGCTCGAGCAGCTGGCGAACACGCTGATGCACTGACCAGCAGAGCGACAATACAGGAATCCCGAAAATGCAACTGAATCCTTCCGAAATCAGTGAACTGATCAAGAAGCGGGTCGAGAACTTCGAAGCCGTAACCGAGGCCCGCAACGAGGGCACCGTGGTGAGCATCACCGACGGTATCGTCCGCATCCACGGCATGGCCGACGTGATGCAGGGGGAGATGATCGAGTTCCCCGGCAACACCTACGGCATGGCCCTGAACCTGGAGACCGGCTCCGTCGGTGCGGTGGTGCTGGGCGACTACGAACACATCACCGAGGGCGATACGGTCAAGTGCACCGGGCGCATCCTCGAGGTGCCGGTGGGTGACGGCCTCAAGGGCCGGGTGGTGGATGCCCTGGGCAACCCCATCGACGGCAAGGGTCCCATCGAGTACAGCGAAACCTCGGCCATCGAGAAGATCGCCCCGGGCGTAATCGCCCGCCAGTCGGTTGACCAGCCGGTGCAGACCGGCCTCAAGGCGGTGGACGCCATGGTGCCCATCGGCCGCGGTCAGCGCGAGCTGATCATCGGCGACCGCCAGACCGGCAAGACCGCCGTGGCCGTGGACGCCATCATCAACCAGAAGGACTCGGGCATCACCTGCATCTACGTGGCCATCGGCCAGAAGGCCTCCAGTATCGCCAACGTGGTGCGCAAGCTGGAAGAGCACGGCGCGCTGGAGAACACCATCGTCGTCGCCGCCACCGCCTCCGACGCCGCGGCCATGCAGTTCATCGCCCCCTATGCCGGCTGCGCCATGGGCGAGTACTACCGCGACCGCGGCCAGGATGCGCTGATCATCTACGACGATCTCACCAAGCAGGCCTGGGCCTACCGTCAGGTGTCCCTGCTGCTGCGCCGTCCGCCGGGCCGTGAAGCCTACCCCGGCGACGTCTTCTACCTGCACTCGCGCCTGCTCGAGCGCGCCGCCCGGGTCAATGCCGAGTATGTGGAGAAGATGACCAACGGCGAGGTCAAGGGCAAGACCGGTTCCCTCACCGCCCTGCCCATCATCGAGACCCAGGCCGGCGACGTGTCCGCCTTCGTGCCCACCAACGTGATCTCGATTACCGACGGCCAGATCTTCCTCGAGACCGATCTGTTCAACGCCGGCATCCGCCCGGCCATCAACGCCGGCCTGTCGGTGTCCCGCGTGGGCGGTGCCGCCCAGACCAAGATCATCAAGAAGCTGGGCGGCGGCGTGCGCCTCGACCTGGCCCAGTACCGCGAGCTGGCGGCCTTCGCCCAGTTCGCCTCGGATCTGGACGAGTCCACCCGCAAGCAGATCGAGCGTGGCCAGCGCGTCACCGAGCTGATGAAGCAGAAGCAGTACAGTCCCATGAGCATCGCCCAGCAGGCCTTCTCGCTGCTGGCCGCCAACAAGGGCTACCTGGACGATGTGGAGGTCAACAAGGTGGTGGACTTCGAAGAGGCCCTGCAGGCCTACCTCAAGTCCAACGAGGCCGAGCTGCTGGACGAGATCAATCGCACCGGTGACTTCAACGACGAGATCGAGGCGAAGATGATCGCCGCGATCGAGAAGTTCAAGGCCACCAGCACCTGGTAAGGGCGCACGGCCCCGCCATACGGCGGGGCGCAATCGGAAGGTGAATTGCAATGGCAAGCGGTAAAGAGATTCGCACGCAGATCAAGAGCATCAAGAACACGCAGAAGATCACGCGTGCCATGGAGATGGTCGCCGCCTCCAAGATGCGCAAGGCCCAGGATCGCATGGCTGCCTCGCGGCCCTATGCGGAGAAGATGCGCAACGTGATCCATCACCTGGCCCAGGCCCATCCGGAGTACAAGCACCCGTACCTGCTGGATCGGGAGCCGAACAACATCGGCTACATCGTCATCTCCTCGGATCGCGGTCTGTGCGGTGGCCTGAACAACAACCTGTTCCGGGAACTGCTGGCCGACATGCGGGCGTGGCAGGGCAAGGGCGCATCCATCTCCCTGTGCACCATCGGCCAGAAGGCAACCGTGTTCTTCCGCAATCTCGGTGCGGTGAAGGCGCAGGCCACACACCTCGGCGACACCCCGGCGCTGACCGATCTGATCGGCACCGTGAAGGTGATGCTGGATGCCTACGACGCTGGCGAGCTGGATCGGCTGTACGTGGTGTACAACGAGTTCGTCAACACCATGACCCAGAAGCCGACCATCGAGCAGTTGCTGCCGATTCCCCACGAGGAATACGACGCCGAGCTCAAGCACCACTGGGACTACATCTACGAGCCCGACGCCCCCACGGTGATCGACGGACTGATGATGCGCTTCATCGAGTCCCTGGTCTATCAGGGCGTGGTCGAGAACATCGCCTGCGAGATGGCCGCGCGCATGGTGGCCATGAAGAGCGCCTCCGACAACGCCGGCAGCCTGATCGACGATCTGCAACTGGCCTACAACAAGGCCCGCCAGGCAGCCATCACCCAGGAACTGTCGGAGATCGTCGCCGGCGCCGCCGCGGTCTGAGGGATCGCCCCAACCGAATTCGCATGAAAATTTGAGGAAACAGCCAATGAGTTCCGGAAAAATCGTACAAATCATCGGCGCGGTGATCGACGTGGAGTTCCCGCGCGACCAGTTGCCGAAAATCTACGACGCGCTGATCGTCGACGACGCCGGTCTGACCCTGGAAGTGCAGCAGCAGCTGGGCGACGGCGTGGTGCGCACCATCGCCATGGGCAGCTCCGACGGCCTCAAGCGCGAGATGGCCGTGTCCAACACCGGCGCGCCCATCTCCGTGCCGGTGGGCACCAAGACCCTCGGCCGGATCATGGACGTGCTCGGCCGCCCCATCGACGAGAAGGGCCCGATCGGCGAAGAAAAGAAGATGCCCATCCACCGCAAGGCCCCGGCCTACGAGGAACTGTCCCCGGCCACCGAGCTGCTGGAGACCGGCATCAAGGTGATCGACCTGGTCTGCCCCTTCGCCAAGGGCGGCAAGGTGGGCCTGTTCGGCGGCGCCGGCGTGGGCAAGACCGTGAACATGATGGAGCTCATCCGCAACATCGCCATCGAGCACAGCGGCTACTCGGTATTCGCCGGCGTGGGCGAGCGCACCCGCGAGGGCAACGACTTCTACCACGAGATGAAGGAGTCGAACGTCCTCGACAAGGTGTCGCTGGTCTACGGCCAGATGAACGAGCCGCCCGGCAACCGCCTGCGCGTGGCCCTCACCGGCCTGACCATGGCCGAAGCCTTCCGCGACGAAGGCCGCGACGTGCTGCTGTTCATCGACAACATCTACCGTTACACCCTGGCCGGGACCGAAGTCTCGGCCCTGCTCGGCCGCATGCCCTCCGCGGTGGGCTACCAGCCGACCCTGGCCGAGGAGATGGGCGCCCTGCAGGAGCGCATCACCTCCACCAAGACCGGCTCCATCACCTCCATCCAGGCGGTGTACGTGCCCGCCGACGACCTCACCGACCCGTCGCCGGCCACCACCTTCGCCCACCTGGACGCCACCGTGGTGCTGTCCCGCCAGATCGCCGAGCTGGGCATCTACCCGGCGGTGGATCCGCTGGACTCCAGCTCCCGCCAGCTCGACCCGCTGGTGATCGGCGAGGAACACTACAACGTGGCCCGCGCCGTGCAGGGCACCCTGCAGCGCTACAAGGAGCTGAAGGACATCATCGCCATTCTCGGCATGGACGAACTGTCGGAAGAGGACAAGCTGATCGTGGCCCGGGCGCGGAAGATCCAGCGCTTCCTGTCCCAGCCCTTCTTCGTGGCCGAGGTGTTCACCGGCGCGCCCGGCAAGTACGTGCCGCTGAAGGACACCATCGCCGGCTTCAAGGGCATCGTCGAGGGCGAATACGACGACCTGCCCGAGCAGGCCTTCTACATGGTCGGCACCATCGAGGAAGCCGTCGAGAAGGCCAAGTCGCTCTGAGCGGGCGAAGGAGAACCGAATCATGGCCATGACCATGCACCTGGACATCGTCAGTGCCGAGCAGGAACTGTATTCCGGCACCGTCGAGGTCGTCGTCGCCCCGGCGCAGATGGGCGAGGTGGGTATCTACCCCCGCCACACCCAGATGCTCACGCCGCTCAAGCCCGGCGAGGTCCGCGTGACCAAGCAGGGCGGCGAGGAGGAAATCTTCTTCGTCTCCGGCGGCATTCTCGAGGTCCAGCCCCACGTGGTGACCATCCTCTCCGACACCGCGGTGCGTGCCCACGATCTGGACGAAGCCGCGGCCCTGGAAGCCAAGAAGGCCGCCGAGGAGGCCCTCTCCGAGCAGATCAGCGAGGAAGAAGTGGCCGCCGCCCAGGCCCGGCTGGCCCAGGCCATCGCCCAGTTGCGGGCCATCGAGAATCTGCGCAAGAAGAAGATCGCACGATAATAACAGGGCCGAGGGACGAGTGCCGGGGGCCGAGGAGGAATGGCGGACTGCGGACGTTCTTTGGTCATAGTGTCGCGATAAAGGGCAGTTGGTATACTGCCCTTTCTTTTTTGCAGGATTGGCCATGAGTGAACAGCGGGTGGAGAAGGACAAGGTCGTCACCCTGACCTACACGATTCGGGACGAATCCGGGCTGTGCGAGAAGTCGGACTATCCGGTGAGCTATCTGCACGGCTCGCCCGACAGCCCCATGTTTCCGAAGATCGAGCAGGCCCTGGAAGGCCGGACGGTGGGCGACGAGGTGGAAGTCACGCTCAGTCCCGAGGAAGGCTTCGGCCAGCCGGATCCGGCCAAGACCTTTTCCGACCGTATCGCCAACGTCCCGCCCCGCTATCGCGAGGTGGGCGCCCAGGCCGTGTTTCACAACGATCTCGGCGAATCCCTGACCATGACCGTGGTCCGGATCGAGGACGGGATGATCCACCTGGACGGCAACCACCCGCTGGCCGGCAAGACCCTGACCTACACGGTCCGCATCCTCGCCATCCGCGACGCGACGCCGATGGAAATGGCCCAGGGCCAGGTTGCGGAAGACCGTTCCCTGCTGCCCCATTGATCCGCCGACATGTCCGATTCCCCGTCGCTTTCCGTCGTGATCCTGGCCGCCGGCCAGGGCACGCGCATGAAGTCGAAGCTGCCCAAGGTGTTGCATCCGCTGGCCGGCAAACCGCTGCTGGCCCATGTGCTCGATACCGCCCGGGAACTGAATCCCGCGCGCATCGTCGTGGTCTACGGCCATGGTGGCGAGGCGGTGCCGCAGGCGCTGGCCGCCGCCGACGTGCAGTGGGTGGAGCAGGCCGAGCAGCTCGGCACCGGCCATGCCGTGGAACAGGCCATGCCGGCCATCGCCGACGACGGTCTGGTGCTGGTGCTCTACGGCGATGTGCCCCTGGTGAAGGCCGACACCCTGGCCGAGCTGGCGCGCCTGGGCAGCGAGGGCTTCGGCCTGCTCACGGTGCATCTGGCCGATCCGACAGGTTATGGCCGCATCGTGCGCGACGAACACGGCCGGGTCGCCCGCATCGTCGAGCACAAGGACGCGACCTGTGAGGAGCGGCGCATCGACGAGGTCAATACTGGCATCCTCTGCGCCCCGGCAGCGGATTTGCGCCGCTGGCTCGCCCGGCTCGAGAACGACAACGTCCAGGGCGAGTTCTATCTCACCGATACCATCGCCATGGCCGTGGCCGAGGGCGTTACGGTGCAGACGGCGCATCCGGCCAGCGAAGCCGAGGTGCTCGGCGTCAACAGCCGCCGTCAGCTTGCCGAGCTGGAGCGTATCTTCCAGCGCGAGCAGGCCGGGCGTCTGATGGATGGCGGCGTGACCCTCGCCGATCCGAACCGCCTCGATATCCGCGGCGAGGTGGACTGCGGCCGCGACGTGTTCATCGACGCCAACGTGATCCTCGAGGGCCGGGTGAGGATCGGTAACGACGTGACCATCGGCGCCGGCTGCGTTATCCGTGATGCCGAGATTGGTGACGGCGTGCAGATCCGCCCCCTGAGCGTGATCGAGGAAGCGGAAATCGGCCCCGAAGTGCAGATCGGTCCCTTCGCCCGTCTGCGCCCCGGCACCCGTCTCGAACGGGATGCCCGGGTGGGCAATTTCGTCGAGATCAAGAACAGCCGGATCGGCGAGGGCAGCAAGGTCAATCACCTGAGCTATATCGGCGACACCGAGATGGGCGCCGGGGTCAACATCGGCGCCGGCACCATCACCTGCAACTACGACGGCGCCAACAAGCACCGTACCATCATCGGCGACAACGCCTTCATCGGCTCCGACACCCAGCTTGTGGCGCCAGTCACCGTCGGCGAAGGCGCCACCCTGGGTGCCGGCACCACCCTCACCGACGATGCCCCCGCCGGCAAGCTGACCATCAGCCGCGTACGGCAGAAGACCATCCCGAGCTGGAAACGCCCGGAAAAGCCGCATAAATGATTTGGCATGAACAGATTTTCATGTAGGAGCGGCGCCCTCGCCGCGATGCGGCTAACTGCCACCGCTCAATCGCGGCGAGGGCGCCGCTCCTACATGAGTGTGCAGCACTCGACATTAATCCCTATTGCCTAGTTACAACCCGCCCAAAACCCGATATCGTCATAGCTCAGGAAATGACCAAATGATGGATCTCACCTCTCCTCGTCCCTCGGTCCTCGTCCCTCGCCTCTGATTTTATGTGCGGAATTGTTGGTGCCATCGCTACGAAAGACGTCATCGAAATCCTGGTCGTGGGTCTGCGTCGGCTGGAATATCGCGGCTATGATTCGGCGGGCGTGGCCGTCCTCGACGATGCCGGCAGTTTCCGGCGGGTGCGCACGCCGGGCAAGATCGCAGCACTCGAGCAGGCCCTGGAGAAGAACCCGGCCCATGGCCGCATCGGCA
>JALVBM010000260.1 GCA_027010665.1 Chromatiales bacterium | reverse complement strand
GGCTATGATTCGGCGGGCGTGGCCGTCCTCGACGATGCCGGCAGTTTCCGGCGGGTGCGCACGCCGGGCAAGATCGCAGCACTCGAGCAGGCCCTGGAGAAGAACCCGGCCCATGGCCGCATCGGCATCGCCCACACCCGCTGGGCCACACATGGCGTGCCCAGCGAAGCCAACGCCCATCCCCATGTGTGCAACAACCAGGTGGCGGTGGTGCACAACGGGATCATCGAGAACTTCGAGATCCTGAAGGCCGCCCAGGGCGACCGTTTCACCTTTACCTCCGAGACCGACACGGAAGTGGTGGTGCATCAGCTCTGCCACTATCTGGAGAAGACCGGCGATCTGCTGGCGGCGGTGCGCGCCACGGTCGGTGATCTGGAGGGCGCCTATGCCCTGGGCGTGATCAGCCCGGCCGATCCGCAGCGCCTGATCGCCGCCCGGCGCGGCAGCCCGCTGGTGATCGGGATCGGCGACGACGGCCACTACATCGCCTCGGACGTGGCGGCCCTGATCAGCGAGACCAGCCGCTTCATCTTCCTCGAGGAAGGCGACATCGCCGAGCTGACCGTGGACGGCGTGCGCATCTTCGATGCCGGGGGCAACCCGGTCGAGCGGCCGGTGAAGGAAAGCGGCCTGTCGGCCGATGCGGTCGAGCTGGGCGAGTATCGCCACTACATGCTCAAGGAGATCCACGAGCAGCCAACGGCCATCGCCGAGACGCTGGAAGGCCGGCTGGGCGAGAGCGCGGTGCTGGAGGCGGCGTTCGGTCCCGGCACGTCCGAAATTCTCGATCGGGTCAAACAGATCCAGATCGTGGCCTGCGGCACCAGCTACCATGCAGGCCTGGTGGCACGTTATGGGTTCGAGGCCCTGGCCGGCGTGCCCTGTCAGGTGGAAGTGGCCTCCGAGTTTCGTTACCGCAGGCCGGTGGTGATGCCCGACACCCTGTTTCTGACCATCTCCCAGTCGGGCGAGACGGCCGATACGCTTGCGGCTTTGCGGGTGGCGAAGGATCTGGGCTACGCCCACACCATGGCCATCTGCAACGTGCCCGAAAGCTCGCTGGTGCGCGAATCGGATCTGGTGCTGATGACCCGCGCCGGTCCCGAGATCGGCGTGGCCTCCACCAAGGCCTTCACCACCCAGCTGGTGGCCCTGCTGCTGCTGATGACGGCCATGGGCCGGCGGCGGGGCATGCGACCCGAGACCGAGGCCAACATCGTGCGCCAGTTGCGCGAGCTGCCGGGGATGATCGAACAGGTGCTGGGGCTGGACGAAGCCATCGCCGAGCTGGCCGTGCGCTTCGGCGACCGGCACAACGCCCTGTTCCTGGGCCGCGGCCCCCTGTTCCCGGTTGCGCTCGAGGGCGCGCTCAAGCTCAAGGAAATCTCCTACATCCACGCCGAGGGCTATCCCGCCGGCGAACTCAAGCACGGCCCACTGGCGCTGGTGGATCGGCAGACGCCCATCGTCGCCGTCGCCCCCAACGACGAGCTGCTGGACAAGCTCAAGGGCAACCTCCAGGAAGTGCGCGCCCG
>JALVBM010000259.1 GCA_027010665.1 Chromatiales bacterium | reverse complement strand
TCGCCGGTCGAGGTGGCCAGACGGGCTTCGATGTCGAGGAAGGGGGCGATCCGGTAGCCGAGGTGGCCGGTCAGATTGAGGCCGTGAAAGGTGTTGCCGGGCTGCTGAAAATTGCTGTCGCCGACGGAAATACCGAGATAGAGGCCTTCTGCCTGGGCGGAAAGACTGCTGAGAAACAGGGCCGCGGCGGCCAGGGGGAGGAATTTCTTCGACATGCCAAGCTCCATCGTTGTCGTTATTGATTCGGCGGGGACGGGCCCCGGGTGGTTGCAACTTGTTGTTTATTAATGAAATGTTCCTGCGAAACCCGGGGGATCGGCAGTCATTTCTTGATATTCTTTGTGAAAAACGGCTTGTAAGCCATTGAACCTTTGGAAATTATAACAATCAATCAGGAAAAATCCAGGTAATTGCCCCCCAGCCGCCCGATTCCGGAAAAAATCCGAAAGACCGGATTAAAATAACATAGTAAAATGCTATGGTAAATGTGCCGGGTTTGGATTAGAATGTTCCGCTGACACGGCATCCTGGCCGCAATTTTTCGCAGTTTCCAGACTAGAGGTTGTTATGGACGTCATCGAACGCATCGATCAAATTGTGAAGGGCAATCCGGTGGTCATCTTCATGAAGGGCACGCCACAGATGCCCATGTGCGGTTTTTCCAGCCGTGCGGCCCAGGCCCTGATGGCCTGCGGTCAGGAATTCGCCCATGTGAACGTGCTGGCGGATCCGGAAATCTTCGAGAATCTTCCGCGGTATGCCAACTGGCCCACGTTCCCGCAGATCTACATCAATGGCGAGCTGATTGGCGGTTGTGACATTACCCTGGAGATGTATCAGAAGGGTGAACTGCAGAAGATGGTCCAGGAAGCGGTCAAGGGCGGCAAATCGGCGACTTCCGAGGCCTGATACCGCTTCACGTTGGACCATGAAACCCGGCCCCGAGCCGGGTTTTTCATGTTCCGGTCGGACCCGGCTGGTGCGGGGTGCTGTCCCAGAGATTGACGATGTGACAAAACAGATCGGCGGTTCGCTCGGCGTCGTAGACAGCCGAATGGGCCTCCGAGTCCTTCCACGGGATGCCGGCGGCCTGGACGGCCTTGGCAAGCACGGTCTGGCCGAAGGCCAGGCCGCCCAGGGTGGCGGTATCGAAGCTCGAGAACTGGTGAAAGGGCATCTTCTTGAAGCCGCAGCGCTTGACGGCCGACTTGATGAAGCCAAGATCGAAGAAGGGATTGTGACCGACCAGTATGGCGCGGGTGCAGCCGGTGGCCTTGAGCCGTTCCTCGATGGGGCCGAAGATATGGCGCAGGGCGTCCGCTTCGGGCTTGGCCAGGCGGAAGGGGTTGTACGGATCGATGCCGGTGAATTCCAGCGCCCGGGGATCGAGGACGGAGTCCGGAAAGGGTTCCACGTGGGTGGCGATGGTCGGGCCGCGCACCAGCCTGCCGCTGTCGTCGTATTCCACCGGGATGGCAGCGATCTCGAGCAGGGCGTTGGTATCGGGATTGAAGCCGGCGGTCTCCACGTCCACCACCACCGGCAGAAAGCCGCGGAAACGCTCGGCGATCTTGCGTTGAATCGTTTCGCTCATGGGGTCGCAAGCATACCGGAAGCGGCAGGGGATTGCGATTT